>DOKO01000072.1:1876-2510 GCA_003510825.1 Stenotrophomonas sp. | reverse complement strand
TGGGCGACGGCCTGGCGCACCAGATCGTGTGCGCGCGCCTGCGACAGCCCGAGCTCGGTGCCGATCTGCGCATAGGTGCGCTGCTGGAAGCGGTGCAGTTCGAAGGCGCGGCGGGTGCGTTCGGGCAGCTCGGCCAGCGCAGCGGCGGCGGTGGCCAGTTCGTTGCCATCGGCCGCCAACCGCTCCGGACCGGGGACCGGGCTGGCCAGCGCCTCCAGTTGCGCCTCGCCGTCGGGCAGCCAGGCATCGCTGGCCAGCTTCCGGAGATGGTCGTAGGCCAGGTTGCGGGCGATGCGGTGCAGGTAGCCGGCCGGTTGCTGGATGCTCTCGCCGCGCGCCTCGGTCTCGGCCCAGGCGCGCTCGAAGCGCAGCCAGGCGTCCTGCAGCACGTCTTCGGCGTGGCTGGCGTCGTCCAGCAGCCCGCGCGCGAAGGCGAGCAGCATCGGGCGATGGGCCAGGAACACCGACAGCGCGGGTGCCGGTTCGGCGGGGAGAGGGGGCATGCAGGCTCTACAGGGGACGGCGGACTCGCACGCGTCCATCTGCGAGTAATTCTCATTTGTGCGCATGCTGCCAGCGCGGCTGGCCGGGTGCAAGCCTGTGGATGGGGATGGGGGTCAGAGCCCGGGGTCGG
>DOKO01000072.1:0-1702 GCA_003510825.1 Stenotrophomonas sp. | reverse complement strand
GAGCCCGGGGTCGGATCCCTTCGAAGAAGGGCTCTGACCCCGGCATGACGCCCATCCACGCGTGGCGTGGATCTACTGCCCGCTGTGTCAGCGGAACAGGTCGTTCAGTGCCGCGCCCGTGGCGGCCTGCTGCAGGCCATCGAAACGGCCGTCGCGCAGGATCGGATCGGTGGCCTGCATCAGCCCGCCCCATGCCGCGCGCGCCAGGGCCCCGCCCAGGCTGACCCGGCGCACGCCCAGCGCGGTGATGTCCTGCAACGTGAGCAGCGTGGGCCCACCGACCAGCAGGTTCACCGGCTTCGGTCCTGCGGCCGCAACCACCGCCGCGATCTGCTCGCGCGTGGTGATGCCCGGTGCGTACAACACGTCGGCACCGGCCGCGGCGTAGGCGCGCAGCCGCTGCAGGGTGTCTTCCAGATCGGGCACGCCGACGAAGAAGTTCTCCGCACGCCCCACCAGCAGGACATCGGCGCCGGCACGGTCGATGGCCGCACGCGCAGCCGCCAGGCGCCGCACGGCTTCCTCCAGCGGCCGCAGCGGCGCCCCCGCCACGCCACTGGAATCTTCAATGGACAGCGCGGCGATGCCGGTATCCAGCGCAGCGGTGACCGCTGCGCCGACCTCATCCGGCGTCGCACCGAAACCATCGCCGAAGTCCGCGTTCAACGGCAGCGACGTCGCACCCGCCATCAGCCGCAGGTGTTCAAGCGTGGCTTCCAGCGAAACAGCACCATCAGGCCGGCCCTCGCTCCACGCGCAGCCGGCACTGGTGGTGGCCAGCGCCTGGAAGCCCTGCCGCTGCAGGTAGCGCGCACTGCCCACGTCCCACGGGTTGGGCAGCACGAAGCAGCCCTGGGCGTGCAGTTGGCGGAAGGCAGCGCGTCGGCGGGCAGTCTCGGTGTCAACAGCGGTCATGGCGAAGGTCCGGTGCATGGCCCGGCCACCCTAGCCCGGCCGCGGGCACGACTCAACGTGGCAGGCCCGGGGCCAGGCCGGTGTGCTCGCGCAGCGTCCGCTCGATTACCGTGCGGTTTATCCGGTCGGACAGGAACACCCGATGATCGACGCCGGCATGATCGCGCAGGCTCAGTGCGCCTTCGCCCTCCACCGTGACGAAACCGTAGCTGGCAATGGCCTGCCAGGGCAGGAGCAGAATGCTCTCGCCCTTGATGATGACGATGCCATTCGGTCCGTGATCGACCTTCCGCGGGCTGAGCCAGTAAAAGATGTAGGTCAGCAACGCGATTGCGGGCCCCATGCCGACGCAGATCGCCAGCGACAGAGCGATATCACTCGCACTGCGTTCCCGGGTGAGCACCGTCACTCCCCCGAGGACAGCGAAAATTCCGCTGCACACCAGCGCGCTTTTCAGTACCTGCCACTGGAAAGGGTTGAATCGCGGCTGGTGCCGCAGTCCCAGCAGCCAGGGTTCACGCCACTTCATTGATCGGCCACGTCCGTTGTGCAGTCGCACGTTGTAGCGCATCGCGGCGACGCCCGGAAGATGCGCGGCATCACCTGATGCCTGCTGCTTATTGGACGGCGCGGCCACCATCGCCGAGCGTGTCGGCTCCGCCACCAGGACGCTGGCCATGCCGCCGCATACCCCCGCTCCACCTTTTGATTCGGTCGAAGACGCCGGATGGGCCGACCTGCTCTCCCCTGTCCGCCGGCGCCTGATCGCCTCGGCGGGCGTGGCCGT
>DOKO01000141.1:703-2879 GCA_003510825.1 Stenotrophomonas sp. | reverse complement strand
CCCTTCTTTTTTAATCTGGCGCGGGATGCGATGCGCGCTTTGCGCGCTTCGCCCCATGCGTTGCTGCGCAACGAATGGGCCCCTCCCTTTGCCTGCCTCTCCCCGCCCCTGTCGGGGCAGCCCCTCAACAGAGGGGCTTGTTCCACCCGACGCGCCATCGGGTTGCTGTCACGCGGGAACAGCGTCTTCGCTGCGGTTACCATGTGCGCATCAATTGCTGGAGCGCTGCCATGACCGCTGAAATCCTCGTGCCTGTTTCTTTCGGCGAGCTGCTGGACAAGATCTCGATCCTGCAGATCAAGTCCGAGCGCATCAGCGATGAAGGCAAGCTGGCCAATGTGCGCCGCGAGCTGTCGGCGCTGGATGCCACTTGGATGGGTCATCCGGCGGCGGTGAAGGACATCGCCAAGCTGCGTGCCGACCTGAAGGCGGTCAACGAGCAGCTGTGGGACATCGAGGACGAGGTCCGCCTGAAGGAGAAGGCGCAGGCCTTCGACCAGGCCTTCGTCGACCTGGCCCGCAGCGTCTACCTGCGCAACGACGAGCGCGCGCGCATCAAGAAGGCGATCAACCTGGCGCTGGGCTCGGCGTACGTGGAAGAGAAGTCGTACAAATAATCCCACGCCCTGCGTGGAGGGTGCGGGCCACGGGCGGCCCGCACCGGTCGCTCAGCCGAGGTGATCGGCTACGTAGCGCTCGAAGGCGGCAATGCCATCCTCGACGGTGATCAGTTCCATCACGTCGTCGAACTCGATCTTGGTACCCCACTTGAGGTCGGCCGCCTGCTTGCCCAGGTGCTTGCGCGCGGCATCGTCGTAGCGGTCCACGCAGTAGCGCCGGTCGGAGTAGGGGCCGCTGCGGTGCGGGTTGCTGGCCGCATGCAGGCCCAGCACCTTGGTGCCCATCGCATTGGCGATGTGCATCGGGCCCGAGTCGGGCGTCATCACCAGGTTGGCACGGGCCAGCAGGGCCGGCAGCTGCTTCAGCGTGTCCCGGCCCACCAGGTCCAGCGCCGGCGTCGCCAGCTGGGTGAGGATGGCATCGGCCATGCTGCGCTCCAGTTCGCTGCGGCCACCGCACAGCACCACCTGCCAGCCGCGCGCACTGGCGTGGTTGGCCACCGCGGCATAGCGGTCGGCGTACCAGTTGCGCATCACGTGGCTGGAGCACGGCGAGATCATCAGCACCGGGCGGCCATCATCGGGCCACTGCGCAGCGGCCCACTCGTACGCCGACGGCGGCACCGCGAGGTCCCAGCTCACTTCGGTCTGGCGCAGGCCCAGCGGCTCGCAGAAGCTGCCGATGGCATCGAGCACGTGGATGCCCGGGCGATCGGGGATGCGCTCGTTGATGAACAACCCATGCAGGTCCTTGGAGCGGCTGCGGTCATAGCCGATGCGGCGCTCGGCCGGGATGAAGGCCGACAGCAGGTTCGCGCGGAACGCCACCTGCATCTGCAGCAGCGCATCGAAGCGCCCCGGCGGCAGCTGCTTGCGCAGTTCCTTGACGCCGGCCATGCCGGTCTTCTTGTCGTACGCATGGAAGACCACGCCGGGCAGGCCATCAAGCAGCTTGTGGCCGACCTTGTCGATGATCCAGTGGATCGGCGTGTCCGGGCGCGCGGCCTGCAGGGTGCGCACCAGGGGCACAACGTGGGTGACATCCCCCAGGGCAGACAGGCGCAGGAGGCACAAGGATGAGGACGCTGATGCCATGTGTTGTTAGACTCAATGGAATGGTCGTATTTGACGCCAATGAAGCGCTGACGCCATGCCGCGAGGGTCGCGGCATCGGGGCCATTCTGTTCGACCGCGAGCGGCTGCGGCAAGCCGAGGTCGGCCTGTTCTCGCCCCAGCACTGGGGCAGCAGGGCCCGGCCGGTGGCGGAAGGCGGGCGCGGCAGTGCCTGGTTCGTCGATGCATCCTTCGGCCCCGGCGTGCTGCGGCACTACCTGCGCGGTGGCCTGGCAGCCAAGCTCAGCCGGGACCAGTACATCTGGCGCGGCGCGGATCGCACCCGCAGTTTCGCCGAATTCCGGCTGATGCGTGCCCTGCGCGCGCAGAAGCTGCCGGTGCCCCGGCCGATCGCCGCCTTCTACATGCGTGAAGGCATGCGTTACCGCGCGGCCATCCTGATGGAGCGCATCGAGGGCGTACGTTCGCTGGCCGACCGCGCG
>DOKO01000141.1:0-519 GCA_003510825.1 Stenotrophomonas sp. | reverse complement strand
GCTGGCCGACCGCGCGCTGGTGGCCGGCCGTGGTGCACCCTGGGAAGAAGCGGGCCGGCTGATCGCGCGCTTCCATCGCGCCGGCCTGGACCACGCCGACCTCAACGCCCACAACATCCTGTTCGATGGCAGCGGCCATGGCTGGCTGATCGACTTCGACCGCGGGGTGATCCGCATCCCGGCCACCGCCTGGCGCGAGCGCAACCTCAAGCGCCTGCTGCGCTCGCTGGTCAAGCTGCGTGGCGAGCGCAGCATGGAAGACGTGCAGAAGGACTACGCTCGCCTGCGTCGCGCCTACGACATGGCCTGGAACCGGGGCACCTGATGGACTGGTCATTGCGTTTCCTCGGCGTCGGCAATGCGTCGGCGGTCGAGCTGGGCTCGCCCATGTCGGTGATCGAGCGTGATGGCCGACCGTGGCTGACCATTGATTGCGGCGGCGAAGGCCTGACCGCGTTCAAGGCGCACTACGGGCACCTGCCGCAGGCAGTGTTCGTCACCCACGTGCACCTGGACCAC
>DOKO01000057.1 GCA_003510825.1 Stenotrophomonas sp. | reverse complement strand
CCGGCGGCCGGGCCGCGCAGGTCGTGGATGTGGCGCGCGCGGTGGCCGGCGGCGCAGTTCGGCAGGCCTTCGGAATGGCTGATGTGTTTCTGCGTCATGGCTTCTGGCACTCCAGGATGTGGGCTTCGATCTTTTCCAGCAGGAAGGCGGCTTCTCTGGCGCGCTTCTCGCGGTCGTAGCGGTTCAGGACATAGGGCCCGGCATCGCGCAGCCATTTCAGGGGCTCGATCAGCATTCGGGCATCGATGGGGAGGCGGGTGCGCGGGTCCACGGGTTTGACCATCGGCTTGCAGTCGGGGCCGGCCCAGTCCTCGGGATCGCCGCACCTGGTGCAAGCGCCGGCCTTGAACGCGTGGTCGCGCTCGGGCTGGATGACGCGCGGGGTTTCCCACAGGGCCCGGACGACCCAGCGGCGAACGCGAGCGTGATAGACGTGTTCCGGGGTCGCGGTCATCCAGCAGCCGGGGCGAGAGTCGCCTTGGTGCCGGTACTCCCAGCGGACGGGCGGCTGGGTATACAGCTCCTGCAGCAGGGTGTCGCTCCACTCACGGACCTGGTCGGCCGAGATCGGTGCGCCGGCGGCGCCCAGGCGGCGCATGGTGGCGACGACCGCGGCGACGGGTGAGGATGCCTGGCAGGCGTCAGCGGCAGCCGCCGGGGTGGTGGGGAATGCTGTTGCGTTCAAGCTACGTCTCCAAAGGACAGGCCAGGCTGCACGGCGCGACACCGTGCCTCGGCAATTGCTGCGTATTCGGAATCCAGCTCGATTCCGACGAACCGGAACCCCTCTGCGATGGCAGCGCGGCCGGTACTGCCGCTGCCGGCGAATGGATCGAGGACCAGACCGCCGGCCGGAGTGACCAGGCGGCACAGGTAGCGCATCAGGTCCGTTGGCTTCACAGTGGGGTGGTGGTTCGCGCGAGGTGCGACCTGATACTCCTCGTCGCGTCGTGTCATGTGCTGCCCGCTGGTGTTGGATACCATCCCTGCTGGGGCGCTCGCGAAAGCCTCGAGTCCTTCCTCGCGCTCTGCCTTGCTCGGCTTGGCGCAGTAGAAGAAGCGAGCAGCGCTTCCCGCGTCGCGACGTGGTTCCGACGATGCAATGCGGCCGATCAGCCCGCTGAAGCTGACCGCTCCGCTGAAGCCGTTCGCGGTCGGTTCTGCACCAGTCACTCGCGCTTGCTGCCCCTTGGCGTCGGGGAAGGCCGCGAGTACTTCATCGCTCCCGTCGTGGATCAGATTGGCCGGCCAGCGACCCAACTCATGGGGCTGCACTACGGCACCAGCTGCCCTTGCCTCTTGACTGTCGCGCCTGGCCGGAATTCCGCCTTTGCCTGTCTGCGGGGCCCGCTGTTCATCGTCCACCGGTACACGGCACGCATCGATGTTCAAGGCGCCGGTCCCGTGCGCGGTCCAGTTGGCCTCGACGGTTCCTGCCAGGGGCTTGCGTGCCATAACGACAGGCTCGTGCGCGGGCTTCAATGCAGTGCCGCCCCAAGGGCCGTTGTGCGACTTGGGAAAGCCCGAGCCATACAGCCACATGATCTGGTCGCGAATTTCAAAGCCGGCATTTTCTATGCCTGCCGCTGTGCGGTGGTAGGTGCGGCTGCCACTGAAGGCCAGCATGTAGCCGCCGGGCTTCAGTACACGCAGGCATTCCCTAGCCCATGCTTCGCACCAGTCCTGGAATGCCTGCATGTTCCGCAAGGTGTTTCCACCGTAAGAGGAGCCCATTCCGTGCCTGACCAGGCCGTGCTTTCGATCACCCGCACGGAAATTGGCGTCATCCGGCTGGCGAATGTCGCCTTTCCACGGCGCATCCCAGGCCTTGCCCATGAACTCCAACCCATAGGGCGGGTCTGTCACGATGGCGTCGACCGAGTTCTCAGCCATGCCGCGCATCACTTCCAGGCAATCTCCGACGTGGATCATGCGAACAGGTCCGGTTGAGCCGGCGGCGCCGGCAGAGGTGCTGGTGCAGAGGCGCGCATGCGCGCGCGCTGTGCCGCGTTGAAGGCGAACCAGAAGCCGTGGCCGCGCCGGCGTGCGCGGCATTCCGACAGCAGGACGCGCGCGGTGTGCTTGGCTTGGCCGGCCGCGGCGTGGTGGTCAACCATTGGTCGAATCCATCGCGAAACGCGCGCTGTGTATGCTTTGCAGAGAAGCGCACCGGAATGGAGCAGGTGCGAAGGTGATGGGATGCACAGGCAAGAAGACTGGAATCTGAAAATCAGGGGCCGCGACGTGACGGTCCGGGTGGTGCTCGACGGGATTGGCCGGTTCGGCCGCGGGACAATGATTGGTTTCCATGTGGTCTACGGCCCGAGCCGATTGGGCTTGGACATCGCTGTGGAGTCGCGGGAGGACGCGGCTGCCAAGACCGAGGCGGTCTTGTCCGAAATGATGGGCGCCGACTGGTACTGAGCCGGGAGGCATTGCCATACCCACGTTCCGGACCTTGGTCGCGCGCCGCTCGCTGTGTATGCTCGCCTCGGAAGTGCACCCCAACGGAAGCTGCGCAAGGGTGATGGGATGTTTGGACACGAAGACTGGATCCTGAAAATCAGGGGCCGAGAGGTCACGGCCAGAGTCGTGCTTCTGGCGGGAGGGCATGGAACGTTGACGAGCTACCAGGTCACCGGCGGTCCGAGCCAGATTGGTCTGCAGGTGCTTGTTGAATCTCGCCAAGACGCGACAGACCAGATTGAGGCCTTGCTCTGTAAGCTGTTGGGTGATGGCTGGAACTGAGCGGCCGCAGATATAGGCAGGGGAGGGGTTATGAAGACCGAGGGCTACCGTCGTACGCTCCATGGAGCGATCGATGGCCATCATTTCCAGATCACGGTCACCAGCGAAGAGGATGACGTGTTCGACTTCTCGGCTACGGTCGATGGCTCCCAGGTGGAGGTGCCGCACCAGGGCGCCATCCTCAACAAAGGCGACGCCATGCAGCTGGCGCTGGTCGCTATCGAGCGGCATATCGAGGCGCTGGGCCGCACGGGCTGAGCCTTGTTTCGCGCCGATTTCGGTCTTTCTCATGCTCGCGGCTCCTCTGCACGCTTGATCTGCTGGCCGCCGAGGGCGGCGCTGAATTCCCAGCGCTCTGCCTCGCGGGTGTAGTAGGCGGCGCGCTCCTGGCGCTCGCTTTCGGTGAACTGCTTGTCGGTCAGCGCGTGGTCGGCGGCGTCGCGGTTGGCCTTGGCCATGCGGACCGGGTCGTCCTTGAAGATGTCGAGCTGGTTGCGCATGCGGTTCCCTGTGATGGGTTGCCGGCTGTGTGGAAGTCCCGCCGGCGTGGGAGGCCGGTTGCGCCGGCCGGGCGGTTGCTCAGTGCGTGTCGTCGGCGGGCATGACCCGGCGGCGGCGCTCGTCGGTGCGGCGCTGCATTTCGGCGCGGAAGGCTGGCCAGCAGCGGCGTGCGTCCTTCCAGCCGTGCCAGCCGAAGTACGCGATGCCGCCCAGGGCCAACAGCACGAAGGAGTCGGCACCGGTGTAGATGGCGCGCGCGAGCAGCGCCAACAGGAGGCCGACGATCACGGCGCAGTAGAAGGGCAGGGCCAGGTGGTGCATTAGGCGTGCCTCCACGCGCGCTGCGGCTTGCGGCGCAGCGACTTCTTCATTCGGCTGATGGCAGCAGCGGCACTGCCGCCACGCAGGAAGTCGAGACGCGCGAGGTCCGCGACGGTGTTGGCGAAGTCGGGGCGGTGTCCCATGCGCAGGGCTGCGCGGCGGACGGCGTCGGCTACGGCGCGGCCCCGCTGCTGCGGACCTACCAGGATAGCGACGGCGCTCATGCCTGCACCTGCAGGTGCTTCTCGGCGCGGTCGGCGGCCATGGGCACGCCGGCGGCCGGGCTGGCGGCGCGGAACAGATCGATGGCGAGCTGGCGAGCGTCGGCGTTGGTGAGCAGCCATGCGCTGTCGCCCAGGTCTACGACGACGTTGTGTTCGTCGGCGGTGACCGGCATGGCGCGGCCGGCAGGATAGACGCGAGCGAAGACCCGGGCGCTCATGCCGCGTCCTTGCCGCTCAGGGCGTCGGTGTACTGCTTGGCGGTGCTTTTGCCGATGCGCAGCGCCTGGGCCGCGCGCTGCAGCTCCAGCGCGAGCGCGTCCGCTTCGGCCTCCTCCAAGTAGAGGGAGGCAAAGCCGAGCTTTACGGCGACGATGCCGATGGCGTCCATGGGGAGGACGGTTGGCGCGGTGGTGGCGGCGCCGAGGGA
Organism: Stenotrophomonas sp.; assembly: GCA_003510825.1. GTDB lineage: Bacteria > Pseudomonadota > Gammaproteobacteria > Xanthomonadales > Xanthomonadaceae > Stenotrophomonas. The sequence goes on along the minus strand of DOKO01000057.1, from coordinate 55,538 downwards.
CAGCCTGGCCATGTGTGATCTCCTGCGCCCGGCCCCGGGAGGGGGCAGTGTTGGGCGATGGCTGTAGATTAGGAGTGGCTAATCTCTCAGTCAATAGGAGTGGCTAATGTTTTTTGTGAACGAGGGAGAAGTGGCTTCAGCTCGCTCGCATCAACCTTCATTTCCAGCATTCGGCGTGGCCGTCACGTCTTGGGTCAGGGTTACCGACCATCACTCGCTCGGGGCCTCCGCCCACTAGCGCCCACTAGCCTCTGAACTGTGACCCGCCTATCATCTTGGTGAACGCCCACCAATCGATGTTGGACTTAACTTGTGAGTTAAGGTATTGCACGTCATAATTCTTGCCCCAGGACCATGGAAGATCCTTGCTGAGCTCGAAGAACGGGAGGGCAGGCGGTGCAGTCTCATCGATGACTTGGCTGAGCTAGGCCCCAACTATTCACGGACCCGCGCGGGGTTGATCGCAGCGATTCAGATGGTCGCGAAAGATGGTCCTCACAAGTTGCCGTGGATTGAGGTGGCATCCTCTACCGACCCTAAGGTCTATAAGTTCGTTCGTGGCGATCTAAGGCTCTACTTTTGCTTCGCAGATGGGGCTGTCCTGATTTGCAGCAGTTGTGCGGTGAAGAAGACGCAGAAGACTGAGCGAAAGCGAGTTGACGAGGCAATTAGGTTGTTGAACCGCTACAAGGAAGCAGTGGCCACCGGAGCGATCACGGAGTACCCCGAACATGACAGAATTCAGAACATTTGACGCACTGGTTGACGCCGTCCATGAGGAAGGCGATCTCTATTGGCAAGAGCTCGCGAAGCTTGAGTTTGCCAAGGATGTTTGGTCACTGATGTCTAGCAAGGGCATCACGAAGGCTGACTTGGCGAAGCTTCTGGATGTGTCCCAAGCGCGCATCACGCAGTGCTTGCGTGGGGACAAGAATCTGCAGATTGAGACCATGGTCTCCATGGCGCGCGCTGTTGGCGGCGAGCTTCATCTACGAGTTCATGATCGCGCGCACAAGCCGCATTTCTTCGCGAGCGTGGATGGTGGCAAGTCCAATCGCCCCAAGTACATCAAGCCATTCCGCAAGGCGGAACACGAAATTTCTATTGAGACGGACAATGGCAAGACCGCGGCTTTCGCTTGAGTACTTCTATGTCGTCAAATCTTCGCTAGTTGCTTCCATCGTCGACGACGAGCGAGAGGGACGCGGGGATCCAGAGGTCGAGTGTGAGGCTCATCTCATGGAACCTGGTTCGATCTTTCAGGTCGTGAGGTTGTCGTGGGGCGTCGAGCGGGAAACGGCGTATGCCATCAACGTGGAGATGCATGGCAGTTTCAAGCTGGATTTGAGTGGTGTCCCGGCGCCGCTGAGCGACAAGGAAATGCGGGACATCTACTTGGAGGTCGCGATTAATGCGGCTCAAATCCTGTACGGCAGTGTTCGTGGGCACGTTGCGTCAATCACAGCGGTGGCACCATATGGCGTGTGGTTCCTTCCGACGGAATCCATAGGTGCTGACGACGTGAAATTCTTCGCTGACGACGAAGGCATCTTTAGTGGGAAGGGCTCGAAGTCGGGGGCTAAGAAGAGCACCAAGAAAAGGCGCACGAGCTCAAAGCCTGGTTGACCACCTCAATCACAGAACATTGAAAGCCCCGCATCTGCGGGGCTTTTCTTTTGTCCCAATTGGGACAGTAGTTAAAAGCTTCTCGCTACTCAAAACTTCCGCAGACCTGCGTGGATCAACGCCTTACCCAGGATGCTTACGTCGCCAGGATCGGGGCGGTAGGCAGGGAAGTCGGTGTTGACGCTCACCACATACAGGCCGTCACCACGCTTCTGCAGCATCTTGATCTGCGTCTCTCCGCCGATGTTGATCAGGTAGTAGTCGTCGCCATCGAAGTAGTCGCAGCTGGTGTCTATCCAGACAATGTCGCCGTCTTCCAGCTTCGGCTTCATGGACGGCCCGCGGCCAGTGATGATCTGGATCCGACCAGGCTGGGGCAGATAGCCGAGCTTCCGGCGCACCTCCCATTCGGCGACCTCGATGGTCTTAACTACCTCGGGGTAGTCCTGGTTGACGATCCCTGTGCCCATTCCCGCGCCCCCTTCAAACAAGTCGAAGCGAACATAGCCGGGTGGCGTCTCAATCTCTCGGACTGGAGAGATCCATTCCGTTTGCTCGCCCGCGGCGAGCATCGATCCCTTGCCGGTGGCGAGCCAACCCTCACTCACTCCGAGCGCCTTGGCGGCCGCTAGGAGATTTTCCCCGCGTAGGAACTTGGCCTTGCCGCTGAACCAGCCATTGACGCTGGGTGCGGAGATCCCAACTCGGCGGGCAAGCTCAGCTTTCGTTATCTGCGCATGCTCGATTGCGAGCGTCAGGCGTTCGGCGAGAGTCGTCATTAGGAAAGGCTAACGGCTATTGAATTAGGACTGGCTATTGACTGATGCATTAGCTAGTCCTAACCTTCTCGCATGGACAACCTTACTGCTTCCGAGATCATCGACCGCTTGGGTGGCACCACCGAGGTGGCTCGTATCTGCCAAATCAAGCCGCCCTCTGTCAGTGAATGGCGCTCTACCGGAATCCCGCAAGCTCGCCGCCAGTTCTTGGAACTGCTCAAGCCGGACGCATTCGGTAGCGCGGTGCAGGCCCAAGACGGGGTAGCCGAAGCGCGCGCGCTGGTCGACAGCCGCATGAGTAAGCGCGCGCTGCGCTCCAGGATGGGCCTGAGCAGTGATGCGCACCTCGCCAAGGTGTTGGGTCTGCCGGTAAGTCAGGTCAGCGGCTGGGCTGAGGAAGACATGGTCCCGGCGCTGCCGCAGGTGATGAAGCTGCTTGGGCACACCGACCAGCAGGGGCCGGCGAAGCCAGCCAACGAAGATCCCGATGCAGACCGCATCGGCCCAATTGAGGTGGCCTGAAATGCAAGTGTCCGACAAGTGGAACCCTCGGCTGTGGTTGAGGGATTGGTTGAACAAGCCGACAGCGGCCGAGTTGGCTGAGCGGCGGACTGCCGAGGCGGCCGCAGCCCAGATGCTCGCGGTACTGGAGCGCGAAGCCAAGGAGAGGGCACTAAAAAGTTGCCTCCACAGCGCCCTCAACGCCGAGCAGGTCAGAACCCCGTGTGCTTCTCGATGAGCTGCTGGGCCTCGCCCAGCTCCTTGATCGCATACCGCAGCGCAGCTTCGAAGGTCAGTACCTCCTGTTCCACCCCATGAATCGTGACCACTTCGATATCCGCCCTGGTCTTTGCGATCTGCACGTTGTCTCGAATCTCTCGAGCACGCGCGCTGAGCATTAACGCCCGGATGTCCAGCAGGCATTCCTCTTCCATGTCGCCCTCCTTGCGGGCTGTGTTGTTGGCCCATCCAGCGTAGCGCAAGGAGGGCGACGCCCTCGATCCCTGAGTAGTTGTCCATGCCGCCAATGGTGGGGCATGGGTTCCACGCCCGAAACCATGAAACACCGTCCCTCTCAAGGTGACCCGATGACCTGCCGAACTTCCTCCCTCAACTGGCTCGACAACCTCTACAACTCCGTGCGCGAGACGCCGGGTGGTGTGGAGGCTGCAGCTGCGTACCTGGCCCAGCGCCGGGGCAAATCGATGCACCCGGAGACGCTGCGCGCAAAGCTGCGCGGGCTGGAGGGTGAGTCAGTGACGCTTCAGATCGCCGAGCTGCTGACCGAGTGGATGCAGGAGCAGGCCGGCGGCGGTGAGCGCGCGCTGGGCTGGCTGCAGTCGCTGGTGGCGCGCTTCGGCATGGCCGCCGACGTGGTGCCGCCGGCACCTGAAGGTGGTTGGTCCGACGAGATCGGCGCCATCCAGATGAAGCTGCTGGAGATCACCAGCCGTGTCGGGAAGCTGTCCGGCACTGCGGTAGAAGCCATCGCCGACTCGACCATCACGAACGCAGAGGCGGAGCAGATGATTGCGGAGATCCGCGCGCTGCGCACGATGGCCAACCGCCTGGAGCGCAACGTGGCGCGCGCTGCGGCGAAGGGGAGGGCGCGTTGATGGCTAACCGGCCCTGCATTGCGTTTGGTTACGGTGCAGACCTGATGACTGGTCTGTTCATCATTGGAAGCCTCTTCTGCGAGGTGCACCAATGAGCGCTCCCGTACGCATCACCGATATCGACACCAGTCATGCAGCAGCAGCGCATGTGGTCAGCAGCGGCCTGCAGGCCGTGCAGCAGGACAAGGCCGCCCGCGCGGTCACGCAGAACGCCGGCATGACCAGTAACGAGCTGTCGCAGGCCACCGGCCTGGACCGCTACATGCTCGCCCGTCGCCTGCCCGAGCTGATGAAGGAGGGTCGGGTGTACCGCGGCCCGAACAAGCCGTGCCCTGTCAGTGGCAGGACGGCGTGCACCTGGTGGCCTGTTGCCCCGGGGCAGAACCTGGCACTGGTGCTCTGACATGTCGGCTCGTATGACAGGCATGGTTTTTGACCGCTATCCCGGCGGCGGCGGTGAGTTCGCATTGGCGCTTGCGCTTGCGGACAACGCCCATGACGACGGGACGAGCATCTACCCGTCCGTGGAGACGCTGGCGAAGAAGTCCAGGCAGTCCGAGCGGTCGGTGCAGTACCAGCTCCGCAAGATGCAGAAGATGGGTTGGCTGATCCTGGTCAGTGAAGGCGGCGGCCGTCTCCCGGGATTCAATTCAGGCGGCAAGGCTCGCCAGTACCGAATCAACCCGGCATGGATCAAGGGTGCAGATATTGCACCGTTGGAAAGTGGCGATTCTGAGGCTGAATCGGCCAAGGGTGCAAAAACTGCACCGTTCCAGAAGGGTGCAGAAACGGGCAATCAAGGGTGCAAAACAGCGTCGTCAACGGTGCAAAACGACGCAGTCAACGGTGCAACAGCTGTTGCACCCGAACCAAGAGCAACCAAAAGCAACCAAGAGCAACCCTCACACCGCGAGTGTGAGCGCGAGGCCGATCCGGCTGCACTGACCGCCGAGCAGGTCAACGGCGAGCTGGCCGGGTTTGGTGCGGTGCCGGCCGGGGTGGACCGCGAGCTGCTCGCCCGGTTCGTCCGCCACCGCGCCGCGATCCGCCGGCCGCTGTCCGTCCAGGGATGGTTCCAGGTGCGGAACCAGCTCGTCTCCCTGTTGGCCGCCGGCCACGACCCGAACGAATCCCTGATGCAGACCATGGCCGCCGGCCTGTCGCTGCCCGTCACCCCTCTTGCCCAGCAATTCGCCGGAGCCGCCCATGCAAACCCTCAGCACAGTTCTGCCGATCGAATCGAGCAGCTCCAGCGCCAGCACGAATCCCAATGCCGCGGCGGTGGCCACGGTCGCGACGATGGCTTCGACCCAGCCGAGTTTGTCGACGCAGAGTTTGCCGTCGTCGGCTGATCGGGTGAGCGACCAGGCCACCAGCTACCTGTGGGAGTTCTGGAAGCAGATGACGGCCATGTTCCCGGGGAAGTGGGAACGCGAGAACGGCGCGGCCCCTGTGAAGAAGGACGGCAGCCTGACCATCGCGGGCACGACGTGGTTCCAGGTCTTGAAGGGCCGCACGGTGGCCCAGCACGCCAAGGGCATGAACTGCTGCCTCACCGAGGGCAGGGAGTGGCCGCCGAACGCTGGCAGGTTCCTGACGATGTGCCTGGACATTCCGGTCATGGCGGCGGTGGAGCGCGAAATGGCGCCGGGGCGTCCGCAGAGCGGGTTCACGGTTCTGGTTCGCTCGCTACTGGACCTGCACGTCTACGCGACGGCCGACAACGGGTTCCAGCAGCGCCGGATGCTGGAGGAGGCCTATTCGCGCGCTGTGCAGCACGTCGTGGACGGCAAACCAGTGCCGCAGCCAGTGCTGGCCGTTGAACAAGAGAAGCACGGGGTTCACCTGGTGCGTGATCGCGACTCGGCCCGTTCGGCCATGGCGCGCGCTGCTGCAGACCTTGGGTTCGGTGGAGCCTAATGTGGTCGAAAGCACCGCCGCCGAACAAGGAAGAGTCGGCCCGGATCGAGCTGGCCAAGACCGGACCCTGCATGGCCTGCCTCGCGCTGCAGATGCAGGACCTGTTGGAGCCAACGCTGGTGGTCTACGGCTGCGACTACAACCACGCCAAGAGCGGGAACGTGCGGCGCGGCCACGCGTTCGGCTACGCGCTCTGCAAATGGCACCACATGCGCTACCCGATGGAGGGGAACACCTTCGCGACGATGCGACAGATCTACGGCCCGAGCCTGCTGGACGGCTCGCGGACCTTCCGAGAAACGTACGGCTCCGATGACGAGCTGATTGACCAGCAGACCTACATCAACGAACTGAGGGCGGCAGCATGAAGAACAGCATTGGACAGGCGCTGCCGGCGAAGCGGGCCCAGGCACCGCGCGAACGCCGGATGGACAAGAACACGGTGGCCCGGCCGAGGCGGGTGAAGGCCGCAGCCTTCTCTGGTGACCCGGAGACGGTGGAGCAGTTTGAGGCGAGGGGCGGGCAGGTGCAGCGCCTGGCGGCCAGCTGGGAGCAGGCCGCGTGACTCCGGCGCAGATGCGGGAGCGCTATATGGAAGCGGCGGCCATTGTGAACTGGATGCCCATCGCCGCCGCACCGCAGGACGGCCGCCGGCTGATGCTGTGGGACTCGGTGAGCAAACGGCCGGTGTTCGCCAGCTGGCGCGGTGACAACTCGGCGATCACGCACTATGCGGCCGAGCCGGCCGGCCCGGAGGTGGCACGGTGAGGCGCGTGGTTGGAATCGACCCGGGCTGCAGCGGCGCCATCGTGCTGCTGGCCGGCGACCGCGACCTGGTGCCAGTGGAGTGGATGCGTGCCCCGTTGGTGCGACTGGGGAAGTCGAGCCGACTCGACTCTGCCGCGTTGGCCCGGTTCCTCGGGCACCACGACGTGCAGCACGCCTACATCGAGCAGGTCCACAGCATGCCGGGTCAGGGCGTGGCGTCCTCCTTCGGGTTCGGCCATGCGGCTGGGGTGGTCGAGGGCGTGGTGGCGGCGCTGATGATCCCGACCACGCTGGTGACGCCGCAGGCATGGAAGAAGCGGGCAGGCCTGATCGGCGCGGACAAGGACGCAGCCAGGTCGCGCGCTGTGCAGCTGTGGCCTGCATGGGACGCGCTGGGGAAGAAGGCGGAGGGGCAGGCGCTGGCTGATGCGGCGCTGATCGCTCGGTTTGGCACCGCGCAGTAAGGGGTGGTCGCGGCCGTTGCGACGGGCGCGCGCAATGCTGGGCGAATGGACCTGACCCGCTATGACGACAAGGCGCTGGAGCTGCTGAGCAGCCTCCAGCAGGAGATAGCCGAAATGCGATGGAACCGGGCGTGGACGGCACCGGGCCAGCGCGGGAAGGCAGAGCAGGCGCTGCGCCGATCACGCGCGCTGCGCCGCGAAATCAACCGACGAGATCGAATAAGGGGAAGGGGATGAAAGACGCGCGCGAGCTGCTGTCCAGCGGGACGGGCCCGAAGGCAATGAGTTATGACGGTAGCCCTGGCGGGCCGTCTTCGCAGGAGATCGTGGCGGCGCTGGCATTCGTCCAGAACGGGCTGGGCCGCGAGCTGCTGGAGGCGCTGTGGTGGCCAGAGAGTGGAGCGCGCCGCCGCGAGCAGCTGCGGCAGGAAGTGATCGGCCTGGTGGCGCCTGAGTTTACGCGCCAGATGCATGCCCTCGCAGATGCCAGGACGAACTTCGGCATCGCCAAGGCAAGCATCGGCTGGGGTGGTGGCCAGACCACGGATGTGCAGCGCCGTGAACTGCGGCGCACGGAGCAGGCCTTGGAAGATGCGCGCGCTGCGGCGTGGCCGAACAACACCATGGAACAGCTGGGCGTGCTGGCGGGAGCCGTCATTGGTGAAATGGCGGATAGCTGCGAATGTCAGGACTGCGAGGGTAAGAGGGTGGTTCGTGATCCGGCAGTTGCTGGGGTTCTGAAATGCCCGCGCTGCGGCGGGAGCGGACGCGAGCCGTTCAGTGGGCGCAAGCGCGGCACGTCCATCGGCGCAGATTGCTCGGCATACAGCCGGTTCTGGCGCCCGGTCTACGAATGGATGCTGGCCAACTTCCGCGCTGCTGAGTCGCGCGCTGCCGCTGAGTTCAGCAAGGCCCTGTCCAGGGCCGCATGACGATGACTTCCTAGGTCATCGAAAAAGCGGGCATTCTTGCCACCATCCAATCGCAAGCCCCGGCCAGCCGGGGCTTTTTCTTTGCCCGCGTCCCAGCCGGACTAACTCTCGTGCCCAGCCGGCGCTAGGGGCGGGCACCTATCAACCGGGAGGGGCATATGCCGAACCGGACAAGCAACGGGGCCACCATGAAGGACGAAATCATTGGCACTGCCGCAAGTGCTGCAGCGAAGGCTGCGCCGCCAGTGACGGTCGCCGGCGCGGTCGCCGCCGGTGCCAACCTCGACCGCGTGGTGGTGGTGCTGACGATCATCTACCTGGTCGGCCAGATCAGCTATCTCGGGTGGCGCTGGATCCGCGAGTGGCGGCAGAGGGCTCAGGCATGAAGGCCAAGATCATCGGCGCAAGCGCCGCTGCGGTGATCGCTCTGGCTGCCACCGCGCTGGTGCAGCCGTGGGAAGGCTATTCGCCGACCCCTTACATCGACATGGTGGGTGTGGCCACCTACTGCTACGGCGACACCAGCCGCCCGGACAAGGCGGTCTATACCCAGCAGGAGTGCGCTGAAAAGCTCAACAGCCGGCTGGGCAGCTACCTGGCCGGTGTCAGCAAGTGCATCAAGGTGCCGCTCGGTGAACGTCAGTGGGCGGCGGTGCTGAGCTGGACCTACAACGTCGGCGTGGCAGCAGCCTGCAATTCGACGCTGGTGCGCAAGATCAACGACGGCCAACCGGCTACGGTCTGGTGCCCCGAACTGGATCGCTGGGTATACGCGGGTGGCAAGCATGTGCCGGGGTTGGCCAACCGACGTGCTGCGGAGCGTGCGATGTGCGAGGGCAGGTCGTGAAGCGCGTGGTGGTGGTGATCGGCGCGTTTGTCGTCTGGTCCGCAGCCATGTTCGGTACGGGTTGGGCGTGGCGCGGTGATCGCGGAGAGGGCAGTGAGGCCCTGAGCCAGGTAGCAACTGGTAAGCAAGCCTTACAGGTTGAGCAGCAGGCCCGAGCCGTTGAAAACAAGCAGGCCGAAGACTTGGCCACCATCGGAGCGAAGCATGAAGAAGACCGCACCGCGGCCCAAGTCGTCCCTGCTGCTGTTGTGGCTGACCTGCGCGATGGCCGTCTCCAGCTGCGCGACGACCTCGCCACCTGCAACACCAGCCTCCTGTCCCAAGCCGTCGCCGGCGCCATCGAACGTGACCAGACAGCCCAACTACGAGCAGAGGTTGCGGGCGCTCTTGTTCAAGTCGGGCGAGACGCCGACGACCAGGTTCGTGCCTGCCACGCCGTGATCGAGGTGGACCGTGGTGGATGATCGGCTCGACAAGCTGCTGGGGTTAGCCGAACAGCAGCACGCCACCATTGCGGCGCAGGGCAAGCAGATCGCCGAGCTGACCGTGCATGTGGGACTGCTGGTCCAGGCTGTGGCGCAGCTGCTTGGCGAGGAGGCTGGCATACCCGTGCCTGACGAAGGCGGTGAACCTGCGCGCGTCGACCTGGACGGGAAGCCTTACTGATGGCGACAGGCTCGACTCCGCGCCGTGGCAGGACCCGGCAGACCGGCGGCAGCGCCTTTGCGCACCTGTACGGCACAGCGCGCTGGCAACGCACGCGCAAGACGCAGCTGGAGCGTGAGCCGCTGTGCGGCCGGTGCAGGGCCCGAGGCCACGTAACGGTCGCCACGGTGTGCAACCACACCAACGGCCATCCTGCCGGAGAGACAGAGGAAATGTTCTGGACCGGCCCCTTCGACAGTCAATGCGCCAACTGCCATAGCAGTGACCAGGCGCGCCTGGAGCGCGGTGCGGCTCAGGTCCGGGGGTGCGACAGCGATGGCTGGCCGATAGGTATTTGATCGTTCCACGCCGCGATGTTCCACGCCAAGGGGTAGGGGGGGCGAATTTATGGCGTTGGCCAGCTTCTAGACCGAGCGCCCCCCCAAACGCGCGTATCCACAATTGGCCGGACGACCCCCTTGAGGGTCGTCTCTCCGCCAAAAACACCGAAATTTCCAGAGGATTTCATGGCAAGGCCCCGACTGCCCGTCGCAAAAGCTGCGACAAGCGGCGCTGCCATCAAGAACCCGGGCCGGCATGCCGGCAGGAAGCGGCCAGCGGGGGTCCGCGCGCTGGGTGAGCCGTACAAAACCATGACTGCCGGCGAGAAGCGGGCATGGAAAGAGTTCGCGGCCGAAATGCCTTGGCTCAACGCTAGCCATCGAGTGCTGCTTCGCCTGGCTTGCCTGTGGACGGCGCGAATGGAGGACCCGAAGGCCGAATTCGGCGTATCAGCAACCCAAGCGCTCAGCTCGATCCTGTCGAAGCTGGGCGCCACACCTGTGGATGAATCGAAGGTCTCGCATGGCGGCGACGAAGACGACCAGGGCGAAGAGTTCTTCGGTGGTCCAGGCTCCGGTAGATCGCACTAAGGCATACGCCTTGGACGTGGTTGCGGGACGGATCATCGCCGGGCCGCACGTACGGAACGCTTGTCGGCGACACCTTCAGGACCTGATCCAAGGCCCTGAACGTGGTCTGCGATTTGACCACGCGGCAGCGGAGTACGCGTTCCGCTACTTCGAGAACGTGCTGATGCTCTCCGAGGGGCAGTTCGAGGGTCGGAAGTTCGAGCTGCACCCCTCGCAGGCGTTCATCATCGGCTCGCTGTTTGGCTGGAAGGGCGCTGACGGCCTTCGGAGGTTCCGGCGCGCTTACATCGAGCAGGGAAAGGGCAACGGAAAGAGCCCGCTGGCGGGAGGGCTCGGCCTGCTCGGGATGACTGCGGCGGGCGAGGCCGGCGCACAGATCTACTCGGCGGCGGCGAAGAAGGACCAGGCGGGGATTCTATTCGCCGACGCCGTGAAGATGGTCAAGAAATCGCCGCTTCTGGCGAAGCGAATCGAGTTCGCCGGCGGCGAGGGTCGAGAGTTCAGCATGGCGCACCACGCCAGCGCGAGCTTCTTCCGGCCAGTCTCGCGCGATACGGGTCGTACCGGCTCGGGTCCACGGCCGTTCTTCGTGCTGGTCGATGAGGTGCACGAGCTTCCTGACCGGCGAATCATCGAAATGCTGGAGCGCGGTTTCAAATTCCGCCGCGAGCCGCTGCTCTTCATGATCACCAACTCCGGTAGCGATCGCACTTCGGTGTGCTGGGAAGAGCATGAGCATGCGGTAAAGGTGGCCGCCGGCCACACCGAGGCGGTGAACGATCCCACCTTCGTTGGGGACGTGATCGATGACCGAACCTTCTCCTATGTGTGCAGCCTGGACGATGGCGATGATCCACTGGAGGATCCGCGCTGCTGGGCGAAGGCCAACCCCTTGTTGGGGGTAACGATCACCGAGCAGTACTTGGCGGACGTGGTGGCGCAGGCCAAGGCGATCCCGGGGTCGCTGAACGGGATTCTTCGTCTGCACTTCTGCGTGTGGACCGATGCGGAGACCGCTTGGATGACACGCCCAACACTTGAACCGGCACTGGCCGACTTCGATCCGCGCGCGCATGAGGGGCGCAAGGTCTACCTCGGCCTCGATCTGTCGCAGGTTCGCGACATCACCGCCATGGCGGCTGTGGTCGAGACCGGCACTGTGCCAGTCGAAGTTGAGGTCGAGGGCGAGAAACTCGTCATCGAGAAGCCGACTTTCGACGCTTGGATTGAGGCTTGGACGCCGGGTGACACACTGGACGCGCGGCAGCTGCAGGACAAGCTGCCCTATCGCACGTGGGTCAACGGTGGATACCTGCACGCACCACAAGGGCAGGCAATCAACTTCCGGCATGTGGCCCAAGTCATGGCCGAGTACAACAACCGTTACGACGTGCAGCTGGTCGCGTACGACCGCTACGCGTTTCGCCGGTTCGAGGAAGAGGTCAACGACATTGGCTTGTCGGTGAACTTCGCCGAGCACCCGCAGGGTGGTTGTAAGAAGGGCAAACCGCTGGAAGCGGCGGTGGAAGCTGCCGAGCAGTCAGGTCAGCCGACGCCGGAGGGCATGTGGATGCCCGGTTCTCTGCGCCTGCTGGAGGAGGCGCTACTGGAGGGGCGCCTGCGCCTGCGCCGCAACCCCGTTCTGGTGTCCGCAATTATGTCCGCCGTCATCGAATCGGACCGCTGGGGAAACAGCTGGCTGTCGAAGGCCAGGTCGGCAAACAAGATCGACGCCGCCGTGGCCCTTTGTATGGCCATCGGTGCGGCACACGCCATGCCGCCAGACGCTGGCGGCATCGATGACTACCTGGAAAACGGGTTCTTTGGACTGATCGGATGACAACCTTTCGCTGGTACAACCCGCTGAGTTGGCGGTTCTTCGGGTACGACGATCCTGCAACGGGAAACTACGTCGAAGTCGACCTATACACCGGCGGTCGCGGCACAAAGTCGGGCGTTCGGGTAACCGCCAAGAAAGCCCTTACGGTCAGCATCGTCTGGTCCTGCGTAAAGGTCCTGTCCGAGTCGGCCGCGGGCCTGCCCTGGAAGCTGTATGAGGACAAGAGCGGCGCACGATCGCTGGTCAAGGGAAGCAGCCCGCAGCGCCGGCGGCTCCTGCGCCTGCTCAGCAAGCCCAACCCCTACATCAAGTGGCTGGACCTGATCAAAGCGGTGGTGGTGAACATGGCCTTGCGCGGTAACGCCTTCGTCATCATTCGACGTGATGACAGCGGGGAATGGATCGGCCTCATCCCGGTAGCAGTGGACAGCGTTCGCATCGACACCGATGACGGCCTGATCTACTGGGCAAACATCAACGGAAGCGAAACGCCGGTTTCGCCGCAGAACATGCTGCATTTCAAGCTGTTCAGTCCAGATGGTATCGCTGGCCTGTCACCGGTGGAGTACCAGGCCGAAACCATCGGCCTGGCGCGCGCTGCACAGGATTGGTCCGCGCGCTTCATGCGAAAAGGTGGCTTCACTGGCGGATACATCATCTATCCGGGGTTCCTGACCAAGGAGCAGCAGGCGCAGATCAAGGCGAAGCTCCCGGATATCCGCCAAGGCGATGTGGATGACCTGGGCAAGATGGCCATCCTGCAGGGTGGTCCGACGATCACGCCGGCCGGACTGACGCAGAAGGACAGTCAGTTCATCGAGTCTCAGCAGTTCCAGGAGGAGGCGCTCGCCGGGATCTGGGGCGTGCCGCTCTACCTGACGAACCGAGCGCGCTCCACGTCGGTGCTGGGCTCGAATCTGGAGCAGCAGACCAGCGGCTTCGTCACTTTCGGGCTGAAACCGTACCTCGATGCAATCGAGAGCGAGATCAACGACAAGCTGTTCGGTGACGGGGACATGTTCTTGGAGGCCGTCGTAGAGGGCCTGCTGCGCGCCGACAGCGGCGCTCGATCCACCTACTACAAGGTCGCCTTGGGCGGCTCTGGCGGGTCGGGTTGGATGACGATCAACGAGGTTCGGGTGAAAGAGAACCTGCCGGTGCTGGAAGGTGAGCAATACAACCAGGTCACACGGTGGACAAGCAATAAGCCCGATTCCAGTAACGATGACCCAACGGGAGATCCCGCCAATGCTTAGCAAGTTCTCCTGCCCGTTCGAGGTCAAGGCCGCGGATGACGCCGGCAATTTCGAGGGCTATGCATCCGTCTTCAACAATGTGGACCTCGGGGAGGATCTGATTCTTCCCGGCGCCTTCGGCAAGGTGAAGACGACCCGAACTGGCAGGCTTCGACTGGCGCTGTACCACGATCTGACCCGGCTGATCGGCGATGCTCAGTTCAAGCAGGACGACAACGGTCTGCACTTGGTGGGAAAGGTCAATCTCAACGTCAGCTATGCGCGCGACGCCTACGAGCTGATGAAGGCCGGAACGCTCGATGAAATGTCAGTCGGCTTCAACACCTTGGAAGACGCGATCGAGACCCGCGAGGGGCGCCGGGTGCGCGTCATCAAGAAGGCCGAACTGTGGGAAGCCTCGGTTGTTCCCTTCGGCATGAACCCAGAAGCACAGGTGATGAGCGTTAAGTCCGACGTTCGCGCCTTTGAATCGGCCCTGCGCGAGCGCATGGGGCTGTCCCAGAAAGAGGCGGCGGCCGTCGCCTCGCTCGGCTTTCCCGCGATCCACCGTGACGGTGGCATCGGGGACACGGAGACCGTGCAGCAGCTGAAGCAACTCGGCACATCCATCGAATCCATTTTTAAAGGTATGAACCCATGAGCGAGAACGTCAGCGATATCCGCGAAGTCCTGGAGAAGCAGCTGAAGGACGGTTTCGCCGGCCTGCAGAAGAAGTACGACAGCGCCTCGGCCGAGATCGAGAAGGGCAACCAGGTCACCACCGACCTGAAGAAGCAGATCCAGACCGCCACTGACGATATCCAGAAGGTCGTGGACAAGGTCCTGAAGCTGGAAGAAAAGGGCATCGGCCTGGGCAACCAGCCTGGCACGAAGAAGGGATTCATCGACTTCATCAAGGACAACGGCGAGTACAAGTCGCTGCTGGGTCGCGAGAAGGGCTCGGCCGAGATCGAAGTCAAGAAGGAAGAGCTGGCCGCGATGGAGACCAAGGCGGTCACCAGCGCCGGCATCGTCGTGCCCAACTTCGACCCGACCATTCAGCCGGGCATGCGCCAGGAACTGCGCATCCGCGACCTGATCCCGTCGATCTCTGTCACCGGCCAGAGCTACACCTACTTCCGCGAACTGCTGCACACCCGCGGTGCGGGTCCGGTGGCCGAGGGCGGCACCAAGCCGCAAAGCAACGTCACGTTCGAGCAGAAGACCGACCTGGTCAAGAAGCTGGCCGTCTGGATTCCGGTGACTGACGAAACCCTGGATGACGTGCCGCAGATGTACGGCTACCTCCAGCAGCTGCTTCGCTACGACCTCAAGCTGGAAGAGGAAGCGCAGATCCTGAAGGGCGATGGCCTGGGCAACAACCTGCCGGGCCTGATGACCGACGCCTTCGTGTTCGATGATGACCTGTCCAAGGGCAACGATACCTCCATCGACACCGTGCGGCGCGCCATCTACCAGGTCCGCAAGCAGTCCAAGCTGTCGGCCGACGCGACGGTGATGACCGAGCTGGACTGGATGAACATCGAGCTGGAGAAGGACAGCCAGAACCGCTACCTGTTCGCCAATCTGCAGGGCTTCGTGACCCCGATCCTGTGGGGCCGCCCGGTGGTTGCATCGGACAGCATGGACGAAGGCGACGGCACCACCACGGGTGGCGAGTTCCTGGTCGCCAACTTCCAGCGCGGTGCCACGATCTACGACCGCATGAACTTCTTGTTCAAGGTCGGCATGATCAACGACGACTTCGTGAAGAACCAGCGCGTGTTGCTGGTCGAAGAGCGCCTAGGCCTGGCCAAGCGTCGCCGCGAGGCGTTCGTCAAGGGCCGCTTCAAGCCCTCCGCCTGATTCCACCGCCTTTCCCGTGGTGACGGCCGCATAAGCGGCCGCACCACCGTTCCGGAGATCCATACAGATGAAGATCAAAGTCCTTTGGGGCTTCTGCGGCGACGTGGAGAAGCTGGGCCCCGATACGAACGGCGACTCGCGTTCGCCCACGCGCGCCGGCCAGGTTTTCGAGAACGTCGAAGACGAATACGCATACACGCTGATCGGGAAGGGCCTGGTGCAGCAGTTCGATGGGGCAGCGCCTGCCGCCACGAAGCCCGCCGATACGCCTTCCCCGAACCATCCGGCGCCGGTCGTGACGCTCCAACCAGCGCCTGCCGACGTGAAGGTGGTCGGGCCGACGACCAGTAGTCCCGAGGGAAGTGGAGCCGATGCGCCCCCTGTCTCTGGCGAGGCGGCTGTGGATGCCGCACCGAACGCGCCTGCGGCAGCGGCCACGGCCACTACCGCAGCGGCCGAACCGAGTTCCGACGCCGAGAAGGCCGCGCTGATCGCCGAGCTGGAAGCCGCCGGTGCCGTCTTTGATCGTCGCTGGGGTGTCCCCAAGCTGGCCGAAGCGCTGAAGAGCGCTCAGGGCGCGAAGGTGGATTAATGGTCGCCGCCCTCGATCTTGCTCTGGTGCGGGAGCAGTGCCGCATCGTCGATGAGGTCAGCGATCCTCTGTTGCAGTCCTATGTCGATGCCGCGCTGGCCCACGTGCAGATGCACTGTGATCGGACCTTGGTTGAGGGTGAGCCGTCCAGCGAAGATGAGATGGCACTCACGGCTGATGTTCGACAGGCCGTGCTGCTGTTGGTTGGCAGCTGGGCCGAGAACCGCAGTGCCTTGGGTGAGGTGACCGCGGAGATTGCCTTGGGCGTATCCCGGCTGCTTTGGTACAGGAAACGATTCTGATGGCCACTTCTGCGGGACAGCGCCGCCACCTGATCCGCTTCGAGCGGCCGGTCGAAGTAAGGGATCCCTTGGGCGGACCGGCCAAGAAAGGCTGGGAGTTCGTCGCCGAGGCTTGGGCGAAGAAGACCAACCAGCTGAGTGCTACGGCGGAAGCGATCGCCGCGGGTGCCGAGCGGTATCGTGAGCAGGTCCGGTGGGACATGCTTCCGCGACACGTCGAGTCCACCTGGCGCATTGTCGAGCGGGGCAAGCCCTACGCGATCAAGAGCATTGCACCGAGCAACGACGGTAGTGAGATGGCGATCATCGCCATGGCGGGGCTGGGCAATGGCTGAGCAGATATCGATCGATGGGCTGGAGGGCCTACTGCGCTCGCTCCGGGAGTTGCCCAAGGCGCTCCAAGGTAGAGCGGTGCAGAGCGGGATGCGCAAGGGCGGCAACATCATCAGGGATGATGCCCGGCGGCGGGCGCCGCGAGAATCAGGGTTCATGGCCACGCAGATCGTGACCCGCAGGGCCAATGCCAAGAGCCGGCAGCGTGCAGGCGTGGGCGCGGGCGGCGAGTACTTCACCGTTGGGGTGAAGACCGGGCGGCGCCGCAAATACGCCAACACCAAACGTAACCGGCGCAACGGACGTGTCGGAAGAGTCTACGAGGAAGCCGGCTGGGCCTATTACTGGCGCTTTGTCGAGTTCGGGACGAAGAAGACTAGGGCCTCGCCGTTCCTGACGCCCGCTGGCGAAGCCAAGGGCCCGGAGGCTGCACAGGTTGTCATCAACGAGACTTGGGCGGCACTCGATAAGCAACTGAAGAAGGACGGCTGGCGATGATGGTTCCCCTGATTCAATCGCTGCTGCAGGGCGCTGAGGCGGTCCGGCAGTTGCTTGGCGATCCCGTCAGGCTGTGGCCTGGTAATGCGCCCCAGAATACACAGCTCCCCTACGCGACGTGGGAGGTGGTCGGGGGTTCTCCCGCCGCGAGCCTGTCCGAGCCGCCCCCGGCCGATGGCTGGAGGGTTCGCATCACCGTATGGGGCGACAGCCTCAGCCAAGCCAACGCCGTCGCCGTCGCCATCAGCGCCGAGGTCGAGCGGGTTGGCAGCATCGAATCGTACAACCCGGCGCCCGATAGCGAAGACACCGACGCGATGGGCATTTCCTTCGACGCGCGCCTGCTGCACATCCGCTAGGGCACAAGGGATCTTCTATCCGCCGGCGCGAGCCGGCTTTTTTATGCCCGGCTATCGGGCTCAACCAAAGAGGTAAACCGCAATGGGCGTTTTGAAGTCCAAGCACTCCCAGCTTTTCATCGCCATCGCGGCGGCCGAGGTCATCAAGGTTACCCGCCTGCGCTCGGTCGGCTTCCCGGATGGCCAGGCCTCGGAGATCGACATCTCCGACTTCGACGACGACTGGGACAAGTTCGTGGCCGGTCGAAAGGCCACGGGTAGCACCAACATCGAGATCAACTACGATCCCGTCGACCACGAAAAGATCGAGGCTCTGCATGAGTCCGGTGCCATCGTGGACTTCCTGGTCACCGCGCCGCTGAGCGAGACCGAGGGCGTGCCCAAGCCGGTTGCCGTCGCCGGCAAGATCACGCCGCCGACCACGGTGGTGTCGAAGCAGTTCCAGGGCTTCGTCCAGAACTTCGCCGTGCAGGTAGCGGACAACGATATCTGGAAGGCCACGATCACCATCCGTGGCACCGGGCCGGTCAAGACCAACAAGGCCACCGGCGGCGCCTGATTCCGGTTACGGCGTACTCTCGGCCCGCTTCGGCGGGCCACCCCCTTTGGCAGAGCGCGCGGAACCTCCGCGTGTTAGCCGTGCGCGGCCCGCGCGCTCTGCCGCCATTATCAGGAAACGGCCAATGAGCAAGATCAATGAAACCACCGAAGCCCAGCGGCTGGAGCCGGTGAGCATCCTTCAGGCATTCACCAGCGCCGGCATGTTCGCTGCGAAGGATGTGCAGCCGGATGCCATCGAGCTGCCCGATGGCAGCAAGGCGCAGTTCTACGTGCGCGCGCTGCCGGATGCCGAGTTCCGCAACCTGTATGCCTCCGGGGACCGTGCCAAGCTCATCGCGGCCACGATCTGCGACGAAGGCGGGAAGCGTGTTCTGACCGAGGCGCAGGCCGGCGAGCTCAAGCCCAAGGTGGCGGCCAGCCTGCAGTCCATCGCGCTCAAGCATGCAGGCTTCGGCAGTGACGCCGATGCGCTGCAGGAAGAAGCGGGAAACGGCTAAGGAAGCGCGGCGAGGACTGGTTCTGGCACGTCCTGGCCGGGCACCTGCACCGCACGGTGGCCGAGCTTCGCGCCACCATGTCGCGCAGGGAGTTCCTGTGGTGGTGGGAGTTCAACAAGCGGAACCCCATCGACCCCGTCAGCATCCACCAGAAGCCCGCTGCGCTCGTCGCCTACATCACCGCTGTGCACAGCCAGGGTGGCACCAAGCACAGCATGCAGCAGTTCCTGGAGACCCTCGTCCCTCGATCTGACGACGACGAGGCGCAGGACTGGTTTGACTCTCTGAGATAACCCATGGCCGATACTTTCGGGCGCTTCTCGGCGCTCCCCATTGGCCCTCTGCTCGCTGCGCGCGATGGGGGGCTGACTCTCGCCACGACGGCCGCCGCGAACGGCGCAAGGTGCGCGCGCTCGGACTTCGCGCTGGGCAGCGGCACGGTTGGGGTGGAATTCGCCGTCTGGGGCGATGATGCCCTCGCCGCGGTCGTGGGGTTTGTGACGCCGTCTGCATCGCTCAGCCAGTCGCCGGGTTCCAACGCCAACGGCATCGGCTGGGAGCTGGCTACCGGTCGCCTGCTGCAGGGCGTGGGAGCCATCGCCACCGGTCTGCCACTGGTCACCCATGGCGATATCGTGGGCCTGCGGGTAGCGTTCGGCAGCCCGTCCCGCCTGCAGCTCTACCTGAACGGTGCGCTGGTCCACCAGCGCGATCTGCTGCTGAGTGGCCCGCTGCATTTCGCGGCGGGCCTGGCCGCCACCAAGGCGGGCGGCCTGTGCGTGGCCGTCAACGCGGGTCAGTGGGCGCCGCGAAGCGAAGCGGCCGCCGCCGGCTGGAGGCTGGATACCGTTGCCGTAGAGCCGGTCCGACTGGCCGATGCTGACTGGCTCAGCGCACCAGGCGACACCCCAGCCAATGCCCGGTTTGAGGGGCTTGTGGCCGAGGGCGTCAACCTGGTGCAGGAGTTGAGCTTCTGGCCCTGGGGCGGCGACCCGGTGTCGCAGACTGCGGCGGCACAGTGCGTGGTCGTGGACGCTGAGGGCGCGCTTGATGCTCTTGCACTGTCGGGCGCCTCTGGCGAGGCGGTACGGATCCTGATGGTGGATGAGTCCGGGATGCTCGCCGACGCGATGCCCGTTTTCCGCTGCGCGATCGATCAGATCGAGATCAACGACGACGGCAGCAAGACCCTGCACCTGCGGGACGCCCACGACTACCTGGGGCAGACCCTCAACCGCGGCGTGTTCCTGCCCAACGTCGAATCTCTCGCATGGAAGCCACAGCCGGTGGTGATCGGGGCCGTGGCCAGTGTCCCGGCAGTTGCAGGTAATTCCGATGCCACGGCAATGTTCGTCGCAGACGGCCGCGTGTTCGTAAACGCGGTGATGGATCGCGGCGACCTCATGGAGCCAGATACGTTCACCGCGTCGCCGGATGGCCAGCAGCTGCTGATGAAGTCTCCGCCGGAAATGCCGGTAGTTGCCGACCTGTCCAGCATCGGGGTCGCCATGGCACCGGCGTCGCTGGCCGCCGCGGTCGCTGATGTGATGGGCAGGCTGGGAAGCGGCGCGTGGTCCCTGTCGGACTGCCAGGCCGTAGACACCGCAACCAGCTATGCCGGGATCGGGTACTACGCCGGCGCGGCGGTGACCGGCCGGGATGCGTTGAACGCCATGCTGCCCAGCTTCGGCACGGGCTGCTACCAGGACGCGACAGGCGTGCTGCGGTTCGTCCGCGTGGTGGCACCGGAGAGCTACGCCGGCCAGATGGCTTTCGATCTGTCCGAGGACGATATGTCTTCGGACCTGGTGGGCGTGCCCGATGACGCGCCGAACCTCACGCGGCGGATGGCCTACCGGCCCAACGCTCAGGCTCTTGGGGCTTCGGATTTGGTGACCGACGTGGTGGATGTGCCGCAGGCGAGGCGGGACGAGCTGACCGCGCTGTACCGCGGCCAGGTGTACGCCGCCGGCCCGCTGGATGCGCACTACCGCCGCGCCGATGCGGCTGACCCCGTCATTTCCCTGTTCTGGAACGCGGCCGATGCGCAGACCGAGATCGACAGGGTGGTGGCCATCTACCGGCAGCAGCGGTTCTTCTACCAGGTCACCGTGCGCGGCGACCAACAGTTGGCGCCGCTGCCCGGGCAGGTTGGCCGGCTGACCTATGGCAGGTACGGCCTTGCCGATGGCAAGCCGGTGCTGGTGCGCCGGGTCGAGCGAAACCCGGCCACGGGGGATGTGGTGCTGACGGTGTGGGGGTAGCGGCATGCTCATTGGATTTGGTATGCCGGCGGTCACCACGGCAACGCTCACCGGCGGCACCTGGCTCACCGCGGATCAGGGCTCGGCGCTGTTCGACGGCAAGCCGGGGCGTGCATCGCGCATCAGGCGCACCGGCTCTCTGGCGGTGACGGTCACGCTCTCGCAGGCCATCGTGCCGGGCATCGTGGCTGTTCTCGGCCTGAGCGTGCCGGCCGGTGTGCAGGTGCGAGCCGCCGGCGCGGTGGGCACGACCATCAAGCTGCCGGACGGCAGCGTGTGCGCCTGGCTGTTTCCTCAAGGAACAGCGGCGCTGTCGGTGGTGTCTGTCGAGGTCGTCACGACGGACACCAACGTCGATATAGGGGAGATCGCAATCTTCCGCGCGGTCGACGTTGGAATCAGCGACGGCTGGGGCGTGGTCCTGGTCGACAGCAGCGCCCACACCAGGACCAAGGGCGGGCAGTTGAACACGGTGGACGGCGCGTTGTATCGGCGGATGACGTGCTCCCTATCTGGCAGGTCGACCGAGGTCGTCCGCGGCGCCGGCTTGGCCGGTGGCGTGGACTGGGAAACGGTCGCGGCGGCGATGGCGGGACGGCGCCGGTCCTGCGTAGTTCCGCAGTACAGGGACATTGCGACGAAGGCATTCAGCGCGGCGCTCGCGGCGCGCTCGGCCATCTATGGCTACCCGACCCAGCTGCCCAGCGCCGAGAACATCAGTCGCAACTACTTCTCCGGCACCATGGAGTTTGAGGAAGTGCCGGCCTGATCCCCGCGCGGAACGATGGCATCATTCCCCCACAACCACAGTTGAGGGGGATCGATGTATATCGTGCTGGCCGTTCTTGGGCTACTGGCCGCGCTGGCCGGGCTGCTTATGCTCACCCAGGGAACCATGGGGGTCGGTGCTATTGCATTCGGCGTATTCCTCGTTGCACTCGCTCGCGTGATCCAGGCAGAGCGCCACCATTCAAAAACCATGGGTGAATAGCCGGTTCTCCGGCCCCCAACCAAAAGCCCCGCCTAGTGCGGGGCTTTCTCGTTTCTGGAGCCGACATGTCCCTCTACACCCTCACCGTCGACCTGCTGATGAAGACCGGCTCCTTTGAGAGGGATGCGGGTAAGGCGGCGCGTCAGTTTGAACAGCGCATGCAAGGGATGCAGGCATCTGCGAAGCGTGCAGGCACCGCCATCGGTTTGGCCATCTCCGCGGGGATCACCGCCAGCTCTGCCGCGATGGTTCAGTGGACGAGGCAGGTGGCCGACCTGAGTGTTCAGTACGACCGGCTTGGCGTGCTTTCCGGAACGACCTCCCAGAACTTCCAGAGGATGGCAGCCGGGGCGAATGTGGTTGGGGTCAGTCACGAGAAGCTGGCTGATATTTTCAAGGACGTGCAGGACAAGATCGGCGACTACATCCAAACGGGTGGTGGCGCCATGGCTGACTTCTTCGACAACATCGCAAAGCGAACTGGTGTCACCGCCGAGCAGATGCGGAAGCTTTCCGGCCCCGATGCATTGGGGATGTACTTCAACAGCCTGGAAAGGGCGAACCTGTCGCAGTCGGAACTGACCTTCTACATGGAGGCCATCGCCAGCGACTCGTCCATGCTGATTCCGCTGCTGCGGAACAACAGCGCCGGATTCCGCCAGTGGGGAGACGCTGCTGAAGCAGCTGGCGCCGTAATTGATGGGAAGACCAGCAAGGCGACCATGCGCTTGCGAGAGGTCACGATGGAGGCAGATCTTGCCTTTGAGGGTCTGAAGATCAGTGTGGCGGAGGGGGCGCTTCCAGCGCTTTCCAATTTGGCTGCGCTCATGAACGATCCTTCCTTTCGTGAAGGCTTTGCGTCTGTCATCCGCTCGATAGCCGAGATTACGGGCAAGATCGCTGAGTTTGGTTCCACGACGGCGCGTGTAACGGGATATGTGGCGGAAGAGCTAGCGGCTCGAATTAGCGGTCCCTCCGCTGAGGATGTAGTTCGTGTTGAGGACAGAATTGGCCGGTTGAACAAGACCATTGAGGCTGTGCGCAACGCGCGAGGCTCATTGGGTTGGTCGATGATGAATGCTCAGGAGCTGATTCCATCCGATCTCACCAGCACTCCGGCAACTGTGATTGCGCGGTTGCAAGGGGAGCTGGCGCGCGAGCAGGCTAAGCTGAAGTTGGGGCGAGAGCTGCAGGCCCTGGCGGGGGCAAAGGCTCCGGAGGAAAGCACCAGTGCATCTCCGGACATGCTGCCCTACCGTCCCACCGGCAACATGGACAAAAGCACCCGCGACAAGGCGGATGCCGATGCGAAGCGCCGGGCCGAGGAAATGGCCCGCTATAAGCAGCAGGCCGAAGAGGCTGCTGGCGCAATGGAGGGCCCACTGGCTGAGGCCATGGCCAAGCACCTCGGCAACATGGCCGAGTACAACGGGCTCCTGGCGAAAGGCAACATCGCGCAGGCTGATGCGAACGTGCTGATGGGGCAGAGCGCCCTGGAGTACGCCAAGGTTGCCGCCGAAGTCGAGAAGGCCATGGGCGGCCCTGAGCAGCTACTGGCCACCTTTGGTGCCGAGCTGGAAATGCTCGGCAAGACAGGGCGCGCGCGCGAACTCTACCGTCGCCAGCTGGTGAACGAGAAGGATATGCGCGAGGAGCTGCGCAAGGCGGCGGAAGCCGCCGGCGGCCAGGACGCGCTGGCCCTGGCAAAGGGCGCGAGCAGCTACGCGGAGTACGAGCAGGCAATGCTGGCTGCGGCGGCGGCCGCTGCCGAGCTGTCTGTGCAGATCGAGGAGGCTGCGGCGAACGCTGAGGCCTTGGCCAACGTCATCGTGTCGGTCGCGGCTGATGGCGTTGATGCGTTCGCCGACTTCGCTGCGGATGGCCTCCGGAACTTCCACAACCTGTGGGATGACTTGAAGGACGTGGCCAAGCGCGGGATGCGCGACATGATCGCGGAGATCCTCAAGCAGAAGATCGTGATCCCGATCCAGACGCAGATCATGAATGGGATCAATGGGCAGGGCGGTGGACTGAGCCTGCAGAGCATCATGGGCCTGTTCGGCGGCAACGGATCTGCAGCTGGTGGGCAGAACCTGAGCAGTGTCGCAGGGCTGCTTTCGCAGGGGCAGGGGCTGTTCGGCGCAGCGACTGGTGCCGCGAGCAGCGGCGCCAGCGCCGGTAGCTTGATGGGCTTCGGCAACAACATCGCCGCGTTCGCCGGCGGCGGCGTATCGGCAGCCGGCGGCACGGCTGCCGCCGGTGCTGGTGCATCCTCTGCAGCTGCGGCGGTCCCGATCATCGGCTGGATCGTGGCCGGCATGATGAAGAACGCCGAACTGTTCGATCAAGGCTGGGACATTGCCAACGGCGAAAGCTGGGCGGGCAAGATTGCCACGGCCGGCGCCGTGGGGCTGGCCGACAAAGGGTTCCGGGGCCTCGGGTTCAACGACAAGGTGGCATCCATCCTGTCGGGGTCCAGCATCCACGCGAAGCTGTTCGGCCGTAGCGCGCCCAAGGTGACCGGCCAGGGTATTACGGGCGACTACGGGTTCGGTGGTTTCAGCGGCCAGTCCTACGCCGATATCAAGGCCAAGGGCGGACTGTTCCGCAGCGACAAGAAGTGGACGCAGTACGCGGCTCTTGATCCTGGCATTGATCGTACGTTCGACATGGCGGCGCGCCAGGTTCGCGGCGCGGCCACTGACCTGGCCAAGCAGCTCGGCGTGGACCTGTCCGGGCAGCTGGCCGGGGTCAAGGTGTCGCTGGGCAAGCTGCAGTTGTCGGCGGACTCGGCCGAGGCGAAGGCGCAGTTGGAGGCCTATCTTGCCGACATGACTGATCGCCTGTTCACCGAGGCGGTGAAGGCAGCGGGATTTGGTGGGCAGCTGGACGGCTACTTCGAAGCCTCCGACGTGTTCACGGCGTTGGGTGCCTCCATTGAGCTGGCCGTGGGCAATGCTGACCAGCTCGGGCGCGCGCTGAATGGGCTGGAGATCGAGAAGGTCAACAAGGCCGTTGACTATTTCCAGGATCTGGCCGGCGTGGCCGGCACGGACCTGGCCACCCAGGTGCAGAAGGTGACCGGGCTGCTGGGCAACTACGCCACGCTGATGGCCGACGTGTCGACCCAGCTCCTGACCGGCGACCTGTCCAGCTACCAGCAGCAGGCGCTCAGCATCGAGCGGACCTATCGCCAGCAGGTGAAGTCGGCGAACGACTACGCCAAGGCGCTGGGCCTGTCCGGCGCACGCGCGGAGGACCTGGCCAAAATCGAGGCGTTGCGCGCCACGAACATGGGCAAGCTGCAGGCGCAGATCGACAAGGACAAGAAGGCCATGCAGTACGGCCTTTCCATCAGCGACCTGTCGCCCCTGACGGACCAGGAGAAGCTTGGCGAGGCGATGAAGGAGCTGGAGCGCGCCGTGTCCGGCGGTGACGCCAGCGCGGCGCAGGCGGCCGCTCAGGCCGCCTTGGGCTTTGGCCGGAACCTCTACGCCAGCGGCAACGACTACAATGGCCTCTACAGCCAGGTTACCGGCCTGATCGACGGCATGAAGGTGGGCGACCTCGATATGGAGGACGGCACCAGCATGGGGGCGTTGGCCGATGCCATCGAGGCGCTGCCGGACAACTTCAGCCGCGCCGTGTTCGACCTGGTGGTGAACAACGACGGCCAAGCCCAGACCACGGCCGCTGTGCAGCAGAGCAACGCTCTGCTCGCCGAGCAGAACCAGCTGCTGCGGGATCTTCTTTCCACCACCACCCAGGGCGTCCGCTCGTCGGCCAGCTCTGCCTTGCGTCAATCGCTCAACGCCATGTGAGGTAACTCATGCTGCAACGGAAACTCACGCTGGTGGAAATCGGCGGGAGCGCTCTGCCGTCCCCGTCGCCGGCCGCGCCGCGCTACGCCAACTGGTTCCCGATGCCGTACAAGGCGGCCGCCGTGCCGCCGGTGGAGGGGGTTACCCCGAATCCGGTGGCCGATGGCGTCCTGATCGAGTGGGCGGCCGTCGACCAAGAAGGCGTCATCTACGTGATCGAGCGCGGCCCGACCGCGCAAGGTCCGTGGACGGAGATCCACCGCACCACCGAAACCCGCTACCTCTACAGCGACGGCAGCGGGCAGAAGTGGTGGTTCCGGATCACCCCGACCGTGCGCGGCAAGGTCGGCGCCGGCAGCACGGTGGAGGCGACCCCGCCCACCACCACTGCCGACCTGGTCGAGCAGCAGGAGAAGCTGGCGGCCGAGACGCTGGCCCGCATGCGGGCCGACGCTGCCGAAACTGCCGCCCGCGCGGCGGCCATGGCGCAGGCCGCGCAGGATCTGTTGGCCGAGGCAACGCTGCGCCAGCAGCAGTACACGCAGGCCATGCAGGGCATTGCCGACGAGGCGCGTGCCCGGGCCGACGCGGTGCTGAACGAGAAGCTGGCCCGTGAGGCAGCCATCAGCCTTGAGCAGCAGACCCGGCAGAGCGAGGTTGATTCCCTCGCGCGCCAAGTGGCCGAGGTGGCCGCCGGCAGCGGCACGCAGTTCGACAGCCGCGCCATCTGGTACTTCGACCAGACGGTGGAGGGCTGGAGCGGCAATGGAACGCCGACGCTGGTGGACGGCTGGCTGCGGCCGGCCAATGCCGCGGCAACCCCGTGGGTGCAGTCGCCGGCGGCGCTGGCAGTGGACGGCAGCGCCTACCGCTTCGTGAAGCTGCGCGTGAAGCGCGTCGGCTCGCCGACGTGGGCCGGCTTCCTGCAGTGGATCACGCCGACCGACCAGACATGGAACACCCAGAAGCGCGTGGCCATCGCGGAACCGGCGTGGGACGCCAATGGCGTGGCCACGGTGGATGTGCAGGACATTGCCTGGTGGCCGGGCACCGTCGACCGGATCCGCCTGCAGCTGGGCGTGGCGCAGGCGGTGGCGAACTACTACCTGGTGGACTGGGTGGCAGTGGGCCGCCCGACACCTGGCGCGTCTGTGGCGCTGGTGCAGGCCGAGACGGTTGCTCGCACCAACGCGATCGCTGCGGAGGCGAGCCAGCGCAACACCCTGGCAGTGCAGATGCGGGGCAACTACACCGGCACCGACCCGCTGCAGCTGACGGCGGGTCTTGCCTATGAGGAGCTGAAGGCGCGAGTGGCGGCCGACAGCGCCCAGGTGCAGCGCATCAACGCGATGGAAGTGCGGATGCCGGCCGGCACCGGAAACCTTGCCACCGCGGCATCTGTGACCGAGGAGGCGTTGGCGCGCGCGGCGGCAGACAATGCGACAGCAAGCACCATCACCGCTTTGCGCGCGGATGTTGAGGGAAAGGCCAGCAACTCCGCCCTGCAGGCGCTGCAATCGCAGGTAACGCTGCAGGGCAATGACATCACCAGCCTTGGTACTGCAGTCACCAACGTCAACGCATCCCTTGGAAACATGGGTGGTGAGAATCTGCTGATCAACAGCAGTTTGGAAGACCGCGCCAGTGACATTGTCGCGCCGGACTGGTGGCTGTGGGGAGGCAATGCGCCGGGCAGTGTTCGCAGTTACGTTGACTCAGGTTTGTCGGGGTCAACCAAAGCACTGCGCATGGCGGCAACAACGGCCGCCTCTGCCGGGCAGTATCTTGAACTTCGTACTCCTGATCGGGCTGTGAAAGTGGTCCCGGGCCAGAAGTATGTGGCAAGTGCCTTCGTTCGAAACGGTGGTGCTGCTGGGGTGCAGCCGTCGCTGATCATTTGGTTCCTAGATGAAAACGGAGCCACGGTTGGCAGCGCACTGCAGAATCTTTTCACCCACGACGCGAATACCTGGCGTCGAATCGTTGGTGCTCCGCGCGAAGCCCCAGCTAATGCGGCGTTCGCCCGCGTGTATTACCGCATGCTGCTGCCGACCAATAACGCCGCGCTGACTGCGCAGTTCGATTGGGACAATCTGCAGTTCCAGCAAGGTGAAGTCGCCACCGGTTGGTCGCCCAGCGGTAGTGAACTGAACAGCAAAGCAGCAGCCAACGCTGCCGCCACCAGCGCACTGACCGGCACTGTCAGCAACCTGCAGGGGCAGGTCACGGCACTGGGCCAGTCGATCACCAGCGTCACCGCCAGGGTCGACAATATCGGTGGCGACAACCTGTTGCCTAATAGCGGCTTTGAAACCAGCAACGCTGACAACAGCACACTGCCGGACTGGTTCGCGTCCAACAGCATTGCGCAGGCTGTCAGTTATGGTTCCGCGTATGCGGTGGCCGGTTCTGCTCGCGCAATACAGATCGTGGCATCTGCTGCAGCTACCGCTGTGGGCCAGTACATCGGCATCGAGGTAGCTACCGCAAACCGACCGAAGCCAGTGCCCGGAACGAAGTACACGCTATCGGCGTGGGCTTCTCGCATGACTGCAACTGCAGGCCGCGTGCAGCTGCTGGTGCAGTGGCTCGACAGCAACAACGCTGGTATTGGTTCGGCGCAGTACGCACCGATTGCGGATCTGACCGCGACCATGGTTCGTTACACGGGCACGTTTACCGCGCCGACCAGTGCCGTCAGCGTGCGTATCTTCATCCGCGTCGCATCCGCTGCTGTCGGTGATAGCTTAGCGGCAGCAATCGATAATGTGATGTTCCAACAGGGTGAAGTTGCGACCAACTGGATGCCCAGCGGCGTGGAAGCGGCAGCGAAGATCACTGCCAACGCTGCGGCCACCAGCACGTTGCAGGGTCAAGTAACCTCGATTCAGGGGACGGTGACCGCTCAAGGTACTGCGATCACGTCCGTAACCGCTGCGGCGTCCGCTGCTGATGCCAAGGCTGTGAACGCACAGGCAGCTGCCGATGCTGCAGCTACCGCCGCTGGAAATAAGGGCAAGGTGATTTTCCAGTCTGCTGCACCTGCAGTGGCCGACCGCCTCTCGCAAAATCTGTGGATCGATACCACCAACAACGCGAACACGCCGAAGCGTTGGAACGGTAGCGCGTGGGTTACCGCAACCGACAAGGCGGCCACTGATGCAGCAGCAGCCGCAGCCGCAGCTGACGCCAAGGCGACGAACGCCGCCAGTGCGGTCACTGCACTGACCGCCACGGTTACCCAGCAAGGTCAGCAGATCACCGCGCAGGCCAGCAGGATTGATGGAGTGCAGGTATCGCTCGGCGGTAAAGCTGACGCGTCGGTAGTGCAGGAGATGCGCGTACAGGTTAACAACCAGGGCGCAGGCGGAAATCTGATTGCGAATAGCTTGTTCCCGAATTGGACAGGGGCGGGCTGGACTCCGCCGAGCCGTTTCGGAGCGATGCGCAACGTAACCGGCGACGACATCTATATCCCCTACGGCGTCAAATCGGCGGCGTCTGGTCTCTGCCCTGGCGTGTACGCGGTTGGCACCAAAGACTGGGGCTGGTGCACGCAGATACCGGTTATGCCGGACAAGACCTACTGCATGTCGATGTACGTCAACGTCTATCGCTGCAAACTGACCGCGATGATCGAATGGCGTAACGCGAGTAACCAGGCGATTTCGACCAGCAGTTCGCAAGTCATCAGCCACACAGGTCAAACGAAACTGCCACTGGCCAGCTATAGCCGCCCATTTGTCATCGGGAAGCCGCCTGCGGGTGCTGTCAGCGCGATGGTCGTGTTCATGCTGGAAGGTACTGGGGAGTCGGACCCGTACTACTGGATGTGGTATCCGATGTTCTCGGAAGTCGCTGCCGGTGCTACGCAGCCGCCTATGTACTCCACGGGAGGTGCCGAAGCGTCCGCGCAGTGGAGCTTGGCGATTCAGGCCAACGGCATCGCGGCTGGTCTGCAGTTGGGCATCACTGGTGAAACGTCTGCGTTCAACATCATGGCGAATGCGATGAACATCCTTTCGCCAGGTGGTGCAGACGGAATCGAAATGACCAATGGCTACATCCGCACGTGGGCAGGCAATTCGCAACGCATCATCGGCAACAACTTCGGCGCTGACGGTCTGGTCGACTACTTCGGGCCGAACGTGGGTGCCGCCAATGCCAGCAAGACCAACGCCACTATGTGGATGGATCGAGACGGCAACGCGTATTGGGGTGGTTCTATCGCCGCCGGTATCCTGCGCAACGCCGCGCAAAGCACCAGCATCGTCACCACGGGCAACAGCGTGCTGGTGGGTCCGTTCGATACCAATGGCCGGAACAAGCAGGTGGTGGTCGGTTTCAACCGGCGGCATCGTCGCATCAAGAATGCGCAGGCGGCGCAGGGCTTCGTCGCGGGTGCCGGCACCAATGGCGGGACCATCAACCTGTATCGACAGCTGGATGGCCAGGCCGAGACGCTGTGGCAGCAGATCCCGATCACCGGCAGCGTGAACATTTTCAATCAGCCCGATGGCCCTGACTCTGCCGACTCGATTTGGAATGCGTCGCTGACCTTGAACGACAACACCAACGGCACGACACGGCGTAGCTACCGCGCCGAGATTGTGGGCTTCACCGAACAGACCGTAACCCACCAGTCGGGCAGCTTCGACAGTCAGACGATCACGCAGAGCCTGTCGATTGTGTCCATCGAGCAGTAAGCCATGCGGGGCTGGCTCTTGCCCCGCTTTTCCTACAGGAGATACACCATGCTTGCACGTGCACAGCTGTACCAGAAGATCGAGAATGCGGATAACCCGGGGAAGGTGCATTTGATCTTCCGCGCCACCGATGGCTCTGGCGCCATTTTCAACTTCTTCGTTTCACCGCAGGCCGCGGCACCGTACGTGACCGCGGCCGAGTACGACCTCGGTGCGGAGGAGATCGTGGCGCAGCCGGAGGCCTAAGCCGCGGCCTCCAACAGGGTCTCTGTGTTATTGCGCGGCATTTTGACCGCTCGGCTAACCCGCTACGCCTCCATGGACGGGGACGTGCTGACCACCAGGGTGGCCACGGCATTTCGTTCACGGGAGGCTCACCGACTTGAAGCCATCTTTGAGAGCGAGCGGACAGGGGACTGCTACGCGCGCAGATGTTTAGCGTAGAGAGGCGCTTATCTCTATTGCCCGTAGGTGATTCGCCGTGGAATTGTTGATCTCGTTTTCAATAACGTTCTTAGGCGCTGTGATCCTGCTGGTCTTCTTTACTTTCGCTGTGATCCTCTTCAAGGGGGCCTCACGCGGAACTGCTCCAAGGAGACTCCAGATGATTCCCTCTTTCCGCTATGCGTATCGGAAGGCGCGCAGCTGGCATGGGTCGGTTCCTGCCTCGATCGTCGCCGGTGTCAGGTACTCGCTGACGGGTGACAGCGGCTACTTCAAGTCGCACGGTGGTTGGAGGATGTCCCGCCTGCATCGCGGATCTGACGTCGAAGAATGACGGTGTTCAGCCTACCGGCTTTTAGCAGCTGCTGGACTTTGTTCCGCGGCGTGTTTACCGCCCGGCTGATCCAGCACGCCCTAACGCCGGGGCGTGCTGGCGAGCAGAATAGCCTCGGCGAGGGTGGTCTTCCGGGCTGCGCTGATTACCGCCCGGGATTCGCTGTCGCTTCGATCTGCTCTGTGAGCAGGGCTAGCCCTTGGCGCATTGCTGTGGCAGATAGGGCGGAATCTTCGAGGTGATTGTCAAAGATTCCTGGGATCATGCCCTCCCATACCCTCGTCAATGACGCCGGATCTGGGTGGCTGATGATGAGCGCGCGGATGCAGTACTCCATCGCTTTGAGGTAGCCCCTATGGGCCTCAAGTTCGGTCGTGCAGTTATCGAGGCGTTGCAGAAGCTCGGACGTGGTGGGCATGGGGTGCTCGTAGACAGCTCGCTGAATGATGGTAATAGTTGGGGGCATTCCACATGGCCCCAGGCAATGAGCATCCTCAACGTTCTGCTATCGCCAGATCAACTATTGGTTGCTGTAGACACCTTGGCTGAGGACTCGCGGACGGGAGCCAAGTCGGCCGGCGCGAAGCTGCTCCTTATTCCACAGCACAACCTGGTGCTGGCGACGCGAGGCAGCGCGCAGTTCTTCCTCCGCATCTACGAGCTTGCGTTGCAGGCCAGTTTTCGCGCGGACTTCACCATGGAGCAGCTCGGCAGGGAGCTGGGGCTGGTCGTTGACCAGCTGTGGCCCGCCTACGAGAAGGCCGCCTTGGAGGCCGGGATCGCACGCTCGGATATCGGAACCGAGCTTGTGCTCGGTGGCTGGTCGCCCCAAGCGAACCGTATGGTGGCGACGGCCTACGCCAAAAACGTCAGCGACGAGCCTGCGCGGGTACAACCGCTGGCGGGCGGCCTCGCATCTCCTGGCGAGCCACTGCGGGGAGGGCAGAATAGCTTCGCGCCTGCAGAGGTGTTGGCCGCTGGTCGGATTCAGGCGGCTTGGCTGAACAGGTCGACCGGACGGCAGGTCGCTGGCGGCCGGTTACTCGCCGCCACGCTTTGCCCTTCAGGCGCTTTGATCTCTGATCTAGGGGCCATATAGATCGCGCGGGTCTATTCCCGCCCGTACCAGCATGCGATCACGTCGCAATTGCTCGGCCCATTCTGCCCAGATCTGCGGCGTTGGCACATCAGCGAATTGGTGACATGTCGGGCACGTAAGCTGAACGCCATTCGGAAGATCTTCAAGCCCTAAGCCGCGAGACAGCTTCGATGTGTCTCCGCAGGCTTGGCACCTGCAGATCACTGACTCGACGCCTTCAAGGTTGCCGTTGGCGCGTAGCAAGGCACTGATCCTGAGGATCCGGAAGGAAACGGGTGTGGTCATGGGCTCCAGCCATATGAGGGCTGGACACGGGCGCGAAGAATTTCGCGCCGGAGAAGAGCCAAGATTGGTCACCGTATCATCAATCCGATGAAGTACGCATCAAGCCGAGCTGTACCAAAGGCTCTCTCTTGGCCATTTCTGGCGTGCGTCGCAAAGTACGACTCTGTTTGATACTCCCTCGCGCCTGCTCGCGGTTGCTGACGTACTCGTGATCTTACAAAGGGGAAACGGAAATTAGCTTCCAGCAGCCTTCAGCGATCTCTTCAGCGCCGGGATTTCCTCGCAGGCTAGGCCGCCTTGCTAAACGCTCCTGGAGGTCGCGCAGCCAGGCAACATGAGTGCCATGTGGATTTCGGGTGTATATGTCGCAAGCCAGTCGAATTACGGGCGCAACCTCATGACGAAAGTTCAGCGCAGGAAGAACCCCGGCATTGAAAGCCAACTCCCAGTGAGCTAGTTCTCTGTCTACGTCGACGTAGTCTTTGTTTCTCAGGCTTTCCATGGCAGTTCTCCTTTTGGGGCTTTGACTCTACTCGCTTAGTCACTCTGCTGTTTGCACCCTTGTTCATAAATGGGACGCTGCAGCACGCCCTCCTAACAGCGGAGAGAGGACTGTGAGTGGGCAGTACTTAGCTGCAGTGGAGTAACGTATGAACAATGTCAATCAGAGTCAGGATTCCCGATCCAACGACAGCAGCGATGCAAAGCGAGCTGGGCAGCAGGGACAACAGGGCCAAGTGAATGGAGAGGAGCTCGGTGGCGGCCCCGACGGAAAGGGCGAGAAGGATCCGCAGAAGCAGCAAAGCAGCCAGGAGGGCGGCAAACAGGGAAGTGGCAAGGAAAAGCAAGGTGAGCAGCAGAACGCTCGCCGCTAGGGCATAACGAGGAGCCGCGCGTAGCGCGGCTTTCTTCTGGCTCAGCAGGAATCAAGGGTCATGGCATTGCATGAGAAAGCGGTAGGTTTGATGACCAAGATCATGTATCAGTCTCGCCCAGCGGCTACGACGACCATGGGGCTTTGTCGTTCTTGTCATTCCCCGAGCCCTGGTGGAATGGAGTGCGCACGCTGCCTTACTGAAGAGCTCGGAAGGATCATCGAGAATCGCGGTGCCGCTGTCCGTTGGCTTGATTCGTTCTTAAAGGTTCAGCAAGACGAGGCTCAGGTCTTCCTGTGCGCCAGTCGCGTCGTCCCGACTGGGCATGGCTGACCTTCTATAGGGATTCGGTCGTCCACATGCCTTTCTTCATCAGCATCTACGACAGAAACGGGAGGGGCTTGCGCCTTCCCGAAGGGTGGTGGATCGACTTGTCATGCGCTTCTCCGGCCTTGGTTAGGCGATCAACTCGGATTGATCTGCCCATGTCCTCTATTGACGAGCATCCCCGGATAGATCCGGTTGTGTTGGACGAACTCCATCGCCGTATTGAAGGTGCCCAATGGCTGACCTAGAAAAGTACGACCCCGTAAGCGTACGTTGGCTTAGCTTTCGTCTGCGGAATGGGCAGTCCATCGGGCCAGAGAAGCTGAAGGCCGTTTGGTCAGATGCTGCCGAGACGAATAGCTGCAGCGTGCGCAGGGAACATGGCCCGGACGGTCATGTTGTGTATGTGCTGTATGCGTCACGTGGTCTTCCTATGCCGCGGCGAGCAGAAATGCGGCTGCGATCAATGCTGGAAGACGCTGGCTACGCCTTCACCATGGGGGCAATAGCCGGTCGTCATCCGGTTGGAGGCTGAGCCCAATCTCTCGGTCCCGAGATGGCGAAGGTCAATCGCAAGCTGTGCGACACCCAGGCGTAAGCTCCTCGGCATGCTTCCTTCCATCGGCTACCAAGGCTTCCGCACAGCTCCCATCCCGTCCGGGTGGGTGCAGATGGGCGAGCGCTGGGCACTGTGGTGGAACGGCCGGGAGGTGGCCAGCCTGACGCCGGATCGTGCTGGCGGCCTGCGCATGGCTCTCAACGCCTTAAAGATGTGGCAGACCAAGAGCGTGAGAGTGGCCAGCTTCCGGCAGGGCAAGCGCTTCGCCGAGCGTTGGTGCGCGGCCAGGCTCTATCCCGATTTGCCGCTTCGGGAGGCCGTGACCCGCCTCACCGACAGTACGCCCATAGATCCGCGTCCGCCGCTGCCGGGTTTGCCACCGACAAGCGAGCAACAGCAGCAGGCCCAGCGCCTGGACGAGGCGGCTGCGGCTGCGGCCGCCCGAGTGATGCCTGCACTGGCGCTGATACAGCCGCCGGCGGAGACAAGGCCCAGACTGACGGATCGCGCTGACGTTGGGTTGAGGGAGGGAAAAGTCGGATCAAAGAGGCGCTGAGGAGGCGCTGGGCCAATGCCCAGCGCTCGCGGGTGCCGTTACTCGGTAGCGGGCTTGGCACGGGGCTTGAGCCTAAAGCTCACCCCTAGCCGATTGATCGCGTTCATTGCCGCGATGGTGAGCGTGAGATCTACAAGGTCCTTCTCGCTGAAGACTGCGGCCACGGCTTGGTACGCCTCGTCAGATGCGTGGGTGTCGCTGACAAGCGTCACTTCCTCAGCCCATGCCAATGCGGCGCGCTCTTGCTCCGAGAAGAGGTACGCGGCTTCATGCCATACAGGCAGAAGTGTGATTGTGTCGAAGGGCATGCCTTCCTTGAGCAGATCGCGCGTGTGGATGTCTATGCAGTGCGCGCATCCGTTCAGTTGAGAAACGCGCAAGAACACCAAGTGGATCAATTTGGAGGGCAACGATGTGCCGGTGGTCACAAAGTGATGGAGCTGTCCAACCGCTTTGGCACCCTCGGGAGAGACCACAAACCAGTTCGCTCGGTTCATTTGCATTGTCCTGTCCTGTAAGTGTGGACCGGAATTGGCCCACTTAAAGGTGGAGACGCCAGACGGCCTTAGTTCGTGACAACTGACTGCATACGGCGGTTGCCTCGCCGCAGAGGCGGGCAGTGGGCGCCTGTCCCGCTTGGAGTGAGATGCCTCGCAATGGCTGCCTTGGCTCCAGAAAATTGCGTGTAGAACCGTTGTGCCGCAAGGGCTTGGGCAGTCCGCTTCCAGAAATCAATTCGATCAAAGTGGCTGATTTGCAACGACAGTCAGGTAGACTTCTAAGCCTGTGCTCCCTTGCTTCAGAAATGCCCCCGTAGTTGCGGGGGCATTTTTGTTTGAGAATTTAGTTCAATTGGTAGTTGAGCACTGTGTTTCTTCCCGAGACTCTTGGCCTTCGGTGCTCTTGATGATCGAAGTGCACACCACTCCGACCGTACCACTTACATTGCCAACAGAGCCCACGAAGACGACGCCCAAGTTACCCACATGCTGCACGAAGCGGGTGAAGTCATTGCCGTTGGTGAAGTTGTATTGCCGGAAGCTATCCGTTCCGCCAGTGACCTCAGACTTGGTCGAAGGAATAATGTTTCCGCCCGAATCGCGGGTGTCTTCTTTCAGTCGATACCATTTCTTAGCGACTGGGTCATAGACCAAGGTCGCAAAAGACTGGTCACTGGCAGTCAGCTTGATCGCGATATCAAACTTGGAAAAATCGATAGGTATAAACTCAAGAGAAGACAAGACCCTCCACAATATGTTGTCTTCCGCCTGTTGAGTCGTCTTTGCGTACTCAGAAAGAGCGTAGTCGGCCGAAGGATTATTCACGACGTCGTACATTGAGCCAGGAAGGCCTGGCGCCATGGCGATGATTCGTCCATTGACCATTAGCGCCACAGAAAAATACTCAAGGACAGGGTCAGGTACGGCCACCTCCGTTGCGGTTCCGTAGCTCGTCCCATCTGGTATCTGATCAGGGATATCGCCGCCGCCAGCATCGACGGTCACGATGAACTTCTTCATGAAGCCATCGGTCTGGTTGATGACGAATACTTCGTCATAGGTGTAGCCGTTTTGAGCGGCCTCCATGATGGCCCACTCCTGCATTTCAGGCCCGGAACATCCATCGCATCGAAGGGTCGTTGCTTGGGCTTCGGTTCCCAAAGCGGTTGCGGCGAGTAGCCCCATCGCGGCCAAGATCTTCGCAATCTTCATTCAGTGCTCTCCATAGTGTGTCTCCGCCAACTCCTGGCAGCCGGGCGGCTGGGCGGATCATGAAGGTTTCATGAACTGTACATGTTGTCAAAGCGGCCTTTGTACGAGGGGGGGCGGGGGCGGAGGCGATGGGACGACAGGGTGCGGGCCGCAACCGCACAAATTCCGGCTAGATGTTCGGCAGCGCGGGCCAATTAGGCACACCTTTGGCACAGTGCATTCTGGGCGCGTTGGTACATAAGGGCTGGTCGCCCCCCTCCTAAGGGGAAGGTCGCCCGTTCGAATCGGGCCGGGGTCACCACGCTCCTGGCGGCCTCATCCGCAGTTCCGCCCTCATTCCCCGCATTCATCCGCATCGCATTGCCGGAAATGCGTATCACCTTGCAGAACGGCGAGCCCGTTTGCCCTTACGGTGATCCTGCAGCACAGGTTGACCGTCATTTCAACGGCACCAGCCTGGCCGCAACCCTCGCCGGCCGGAGTATTCCCGTGGACCTGTTGCTCGCCATTGGTGAGGTAGCGCTGGTGGCCGCCTGCCTGCTCGGGCTCGTCCATGTCGCGGACCGGGCTTGGCGCCGTCGCAAGCGCTGAAGCGGGTGGATTGAGGGGTGTCTTCCAGCCGAAATGAATTCGCGCTATCGTCCGCAAATCGTGATGACCATCACACTTAGGGTGTGCCCATGCAAGCTCGTCGTTTTCGGTATGCGTACAGGAAAGTGCGGGAATGGCATGTGGGTTCGGTCCGCGCCGGCTGGTTGGCGCTGCGCTACGGCCTGACCGGTGACACCGGGCGATTCAATTCGCACGGGGGCTGGCGGGTCAGTCGTCTGCGGGTGGACCGCGACGCGGATTCCTGAATGCATTGCGTCGCATGTGGCAACCTTGCACGCGCACTCCACATGTAGAACGCGAAGCTCGTTCCATCCCTGTTATCACGATGGAGCAAGCGATGAACAACCCCGGCACCCGTAAGCCCTCCTGGCGTCAGAGCAGAGGGCTGTGGATCGTCATCGGCGTGGCCTTGGCCATCTTTGTGGTGACGCTGTTCATGCGCTGGTAAAGGCGTCGAGCCGGCGCAGGCGAGGGTAGATCCACGCCATGCGTGGCTGAGCGTTTCCGCAGTGCGGACCAACGGTCCGCACCCACCACCGGGGTTGTAGATCCACGCCGCGCGTGGATGGGGGTTTCCGCACCCACCACCGGGCGGTGATCCCTCAATCCTGCTTCAGCAGCTCCACCAGCTGGCGCAGCCGATAAGGCTTGGGCAGGAACTCCACCTGGTCGGGCAGCGGCGGCAGCTGCGAGCGCGCATAGCCTGAAGACAGGATCATCCGCGCGTGCGGCTGGTCGCGCGCCACGTGCTCGCTCAGTTCGATGCCGGACATGCCGTTGGGCATGCTGACGTCGCTGAACACCACGTCGAAGCGCTCGCCGCCCTGCATCAGGGCGACGGCTTCGTGGCCGTCGGACGTGGTTGCCACATCGATGCCGAAATCGCGCAGCGCCAGGCCGATCATCTCGCGAAGATCGGACTGGTCCTCCACCATCAATACGCGGAGCGGGTCATCAGTCATGGGCAGGGTCCTCCATTGCGGGTAGCAGCAGGCTGACCGTGGTGCCGACACCGGGCGTGGTGGACACATCAACGAAGCCGCCGCTCTGGGTAGTGAAACCGAACACCTGGCTGAGGCCCAGGCCGCTGCCTTTGCCGATGTCCTTGGTCGTAAAGAAGGGCTCGGTGGCCCGTTCAGCGATGTCCGGGGCCATGCCGTGGCCCTCGTCGCAGACGCTTAGTGTCACATATCGACGCTGCAGCGCGGTGTCCGCGTCTGGATCCAGCCGGTGCTCAAGCGCGGTGGCCACCAGCACACGACCGCCGTCCAGCGTGGCGTCGGCAGCGTTGGCGACCAGATTGGCAAGAGCGGTCTGCAGCTGCAGGGGGTCGGTGCTGAGCAGGGGCAGGCCCGGTGCCAGTGCCGCTTCCACGGTGACCCCGGGCGGGCAGGCGCTGCGCAGCCCGGGCAGCCACTCGCTGATCTGCTGGTTGATGTCCAGCGGCTCGCGGATCAGGGTCTGGCCGGTGCTGAAG
The DNA here is from genome assembly GCA_003510825.1 of Stenotrophomonas sp. Lineage (GTDB taxonomy): Bacteria > Pseudomonadota > Gammaproteobacteria > Xanthomonadales > Xanthomonadaceae > Stenotrophomonas. Next base: position 16,864 of record DOKO01000057.1, on the reverse strand, counting down.
GCCAGCAGCTGCCGGGTCAGCAGGGCGCCGCGGTCGGTGGCAGCCTGCGCGGTGGTCAGCAGTTCGGCGGCGCGGGCGTCACTGCCCAGGCGCATCGACAGCAGGTCCAGCGCGTTGCCGACCGTGGTCAGCAGGTTGTTGAACTCGTGCGACAGGCCGCGGCTGAGCCGGCCCACGGTCTCGAACTGCTGGGTCTGGCGCAGGGCACGCTGGGCGTCGCGCAGCAGGCGCTGGGCCTGCCAGTGCTCGGTGATGTCGCGGGTGATCTTGACGAAGCCCAGCAGCTCGCCGTTCTCGCGTACCGCCTCGATGACGATGCTGGCCCTGAAGGAAGAGCCATCGCGGCGTACCCGCCAGCCTTCGCTGGCCACATGGCCGTTCTGTGCGGCCAGGTGCAGCAGGCGCTGCGGCTCGCCGGCCTCGCGTTCATCGGCCAGGTAGAAGCGGCTGAAGTGGGTGCCGATGACTTCGTCGGCACGGTAGCCCTTGATCCGCTCGGCGCCCGGGTTCCAGCTGCAGACGATGCCCTGCGGATCGAGCAGGTACAGGGCATGGTCGCGAACGCTGTCGATCAGCAATCGCAGTTGTCGGGACGTGTCCGTCAGCACGGAGGGCGTAGAAGCGAGAGCGTCCACGTAGAAATGGCTTGATACCCCTGTAAGGGATGCGAACGTAGGCAGGCGAGCGTGAAGGTTTTGTGCACGCCGTGCGTGTGCCATAGGTCGTATGCGGCTGAATGCGACAGGGAGTACCATCGTGCACCTTTCGTGCTCTGGAACCGACCCGCATGCGTCCTGGTGCAACAACGCGAGACCGCTGGATCTGGATGGCTGCTGCGGTGCTGCTGGCCGCGACCATCGCCATGGAGCTGGTGGTTCCGCTGGGCTATGCGGTATGGCTGCTGTACTTCATGGCCGTCGGGGTGACGGTGTTCCAGCGCAGTGCGCGCGCGCCGTTCATGGTTGCAGTGATCGCCTGCGGTCTGCTGGCCATCGGCTACAACGTGGCCCCGGCCAGCACCAATTCCTCCTTCTCCTTCGTCAACCGCACCATCGGTGCCGTCGGCTTCCTGATGATCGCGCTGATCGTCTCGCGCGCCATCACTGCGCGGCGCGAGGCAATGCGTGCGCTGTGGCTGCAGGAAGCGGAAAACGCCGTGTCCCTGAGCCTGCGCGGTGACCTGGGGCCGGAGCAGATTGCCGATGCGGCGATGACCAGCCTGGCGGGCCAGCTGCAGGCCGATGTAGGCGTGATGTATCGCCTCGAAGGCGGCCGGCTGCAGTTGACCGGGGGCGTCTCGCTGCCGAGCGGGCTGCCGGCCTCGGTGACGCTGCAGGAAGGCCTGCTGGGCCAGACCGCACGCGACCAGCAGATCCGCCACGTGCAGGGCGACGACCAGCACGCACTGCAGCTGCAATCCAGCCTGGGCCAGGTGACGGTGCGCGAGCGCATCCTGGCACCGATCAGCAGCGATGGCGTGGTGGTGGGCGTGGTCGAACTGGGGCGCTCGCAGGCCGCCGGCCAGCGCACGCTGGATACGGAACTGCTGGACCGCTGCGGCGAGACGCTCGGCATGGCGCTGCGTGCCTCGCTGCTGCGCGCGCAGCTGGTCGTGCTTCTGGAAGAATCGCAGCGGCAGGGCGAAGAACTGCAGGCCCAGCAGGAAGAACTGCGCGTGGCCAATGAAGAGCTGGAAGAGCAGAGCCGCAGCCTGATGCAGTCGCAGGGCCACCTGGAGCAGCAGCAGGCCGAGCTCGAACAGAGCAACGTGCAGCTGGAAGAGCGCACCCACGAGCTGGAAGCGCAGAAGCAGGCGCTGCTGGTGGCGCAGGGCCAGCTGGTACGCAACAGCAACGAGCTGGCGGCGACCTCGCGCTACAAGTCCGAATTCCTGGCCAACATGTCGCACGAGCTGCGCACGCCGCTGAACAGCTCGCTGATCCTGGCCAAGCTGCTGGCCGACAACAAGGACGGCACGCTGACCGAGGAGCAGGTCAAGTACGCCCGCGCGATCCTGTCGTCCAACAACGACCTGCTGGCACTGATCAACGACATCCTCGATCTGTCGCGCATCGAAGCCGGTCATGTGGAACTGGCCGACGAAGTCGTGGTGGTCGACAGCGTGCTGCAGCGCCTGCGCGAGACGTTCGAGCCGATGGCCCGGCAGAAGGGCCTGGCCCTGCAGATCGAGGCCGACGCGCTGGCGCCGACCCAGCTGGTGGCCGACAACCAGCGCATGCAGCAGATCCTGAAGAACCTGCTGGCCAATGCCGTGAAGTTCACCGAGCACGGCAAGGTCAGCCTGCACGTGCGAGCGGGTGGCAATGGCCGCATCCGCTTCGAAGTGTGCGATTCCGGTATCGGCATCGCCCGTGACCAGCTGCAGGTGATCTTCGAGGCCTTCCGCCAGGCCGATGGCAGCACCCGCCGCCGCTACGGTGGCACCGGCCTGGGCCTGTCGATCTCGCGCGACCTCGCCGTGCGTATGGGCGGCGATATCCAGGTGGACAGCGAGCCGGGTCGCGGCAGCTGCTTCATCCTGGAACTGCCGCTGCAGGGCGCACCGGCCAGCGATGTGCCGGCCGAGCCGGCCGCGATGGCGCCGGCGCCGATGGCGTCGGTGCAGAGCGTCGCCGCTGCTGCACCTCTGGCGATGGCCGCCGCACCGGCGGTGGCCGGCACCAGCGTTGCCGATGATCGCGGCCGTCGCCAGCGCGCCGGGCGCCTGATCCTGGCCGTAGAGGACGACGCGAGCTTCGCCGAGGCGCTGGTATCGCTGGCGCATGAACTTGATTTCGACTGCGTGGTGGCGACCACCGCCGAAGAGGCGCTGACCCTGGCCAGCGAGCTGCGCCCGAACGGCATCCTGCTCGATATCGGCCTGCCGGATGTGTCCGGCCTGAGCGTGCTTGAACGCCTCAAGCGCAACCCGGAAACCCGTCATATTCCCGTGCACGTGGTCTCGGCCATGGACCGCAGCCAGGTGGCGCGCGAGCTGGGCGCGATCGGTTATGCGGTGAAGCCGGCCACCCGCGAACGACTGGCCGCTGCCATCGAGCAGCTGGAACAGACCAGCCAGCGTGATGTGCGCCGTCTGCTGATCGTCGAGGACGACAGTGACCTGCGCCGCAACCTGGAGCTGCTGCTGGGCCGCGACCAGCTGCAGATCGTGGCGGTGGGTACGCTGGCCGCTGCGGTGGAGCAGCTGAGCACGGTGACCTTCGACTGCATGGTGATGGACCTGTCGCTGCCCGACGGCAGTGGCTACGACCTGCTGGAACACATGGCCGGCAACGATGATGTCGGCTTCCCGCCGGTGATCGTCTACACCGGCCGCGCGCTCAGCCGTGAGGAAGAGCAGCGCCTGCGCCGGTATTCCAAGAGCATCATCATCAAGGGCGCGCGCTCGCCCGAGCGCCTGCTGGATGAAGTGACCCTGTTCCTGCACAGCGTCGAGGCCAGCCTGCCCAGCGACCAGCAGCGCCTGCTGCGTGAGGCCCGCCGCCGCGACACTGTGCTCGATGGCCGCACCGTCCTGCTGGCCGAGGACGATGTGCGCAACATCTTCGCCCTGTCCAGCGTGCTCGAGCCGCTGGGCGTGACCCTGGAGATCGCGCGCAATGGTCAGGAAGCAGTGGATCGCCTGGCCCAGCGCGAGGTCGACCTGGTGTTGATGGACATCATGATGCCGGAGAAGGATGGCCTGACCGCCATGCGCGAGATCCGTGCGCAGCGCCACCTGCAGGACCTGCCGATCATCGCGCTGACCGCCAAGGCCATGCCCGATGACCGCGAACGCTGCCTGCAGGCCGGTGCCAACGACTACATCGCCAAGCCCATCGACGTCGACAAGCTGGTCTCGCTGTGCCGGGTCTGGTGCTCGCGCCAATGAATGAGCAGGCGCTGTTCGATCTGGAGTTGAAGGTGTTGCTGGAGGCGCTGTACCAGCGCTACCACTATGACTTCCGCAGCTACGCGGTCTCCTCGCTGCGGCGGCGCATCCGCCAGGCCATGCAGCGCTATGACTGCGAGCGCCTGGTCGACCTGCAGCACCGGCTGCTGCACGAGCCGGACCTGTTCGCCCAGGCGATGCAGTTCTTCACCGTGCAGGTCTCGGAAATGTTCCGTGACCCGGCCTATTTCAAGCAGCTGCGCGAGCAGGTGGTGCCGGTGCTGCGTACCTACCCGTCGGTGAAGCTGTGGGTGGCTGGCTGCAGTACCGGTGAAGAGGTGTGGTCGCTGGCCATCCTGCTGCACGAGGAAGGGCTGCTGGAGCGCAGCATCGTCTACGCCACCGACATCAATCCGGCAGCGCTGGCCACCGCGGAAGCCGGTGCCTACAGCATCGACCGCCTGGCCCAGTTCAGCCGCAACTATCTGGCCGCCGGCGGTACCGGTTCGCTGTCCGATTACTACGCTACCGCCTACGACGGTGCGGTGTTCGATCGCCAGCTGCGCCGCAACGTGGTGTTCGCCGACCACAGCCTGGCCACCGACACGGTGTTCTCCGAAGTGCACCTGGTGTCCTGCCGCAATGTGCTGATCTATTTCAACCGCGACCTGCAGGACCGTGCCGTGGGTCTGTTCCGCGAGGCGCTGGTGCACCGTGGATTCCTTGGCCTGGGCAGCAAGGAATCGCTGCAGTTCGGCCGCCACCACGATGCGTTTGAAGCCTGCTCGCGCGAGCACCGGCTGTACCGGAAGGTCGTTTGATGGTCGCCCCGCGCCCGCATCTGCTGGTCGTCGGCGCATCTGCCGGTGGCGTGGCCGCGCTGCAGGCGCTGCTGGGGGCGCTGCCGGCTGGCCTGCCGATACCGGTGCTGGTGGTGCTGCACCTGCCGCGTGACCGCAGCAGCCGCATCGCCGAGGTGCTGGCGCCGTACTGCGCGTTGCAGGTGCGCGAGGCGGAGGACAAACAGCCGCTGCAGGCAGGGACGGTGACCTTCGCGGCACCCGACTACCACCTGCTGGTCGAGGACGCGCAGGCCATCGCATTGTCGATGGATGAGCCGGTGCTGTTCTCGCGCCCGGCCATCGATCCGTTGTTTGAATCCGCCGCGGCCGTGTTCGGGCCGCAGCTGCTGGCGGTGCTGCTGACCGGTGCCAGCAGCGACGGCAGTGAGGGGGTGGCCGCGGTGCGATCCGCCGGTGGCCGCGCCTGGTTGCAATGCCCCGAGGAGGCCGAGGCATCGATGATGCCGGCCTCCGCCCTGCAGCACGCCGGCGCTGATGCCGTGCTGCCTCTCGAATTGATGTGCCGTCGCTTGAAGGAGTTGTTCGCATGAACCTGCTGCCACCGGACCCTGCGCAGTCGCAGACCCCGGTCAACCTGCTGATCGTCGATGACGTGCCGCAGAACCTGGTAGCCATGCAGGCGCTGCTGCGCCGCGAGGGCGTCAACCTGCTGCTGGCCGGCTCGGGCGCACAGGCGCTGGAGCTGCTGCTGGAGCATGAAGTGGCGCTGGCGCTGCTGGACGTGCACATGCCGGAGATCGATGGCTTCACCCTGGCCGAGCTGATGCGTGGTTCGCAGCGCAGCCGTGATGTGCCGATCATCTTCCTGACCGCCTCGCCGGATGATCCGGTGCGTGCGTTCAAGGGCTACGAAAGCGGCGCGGTCGATTTCCTGCACAAGCCGGTGGCGCCGCAGGTCATCCTGAGCAAGGTCAATGTGTTCATCGAGCTCTACCAGCAGCGGCAGCTGCTGAAGGCGCGCAACGAGGCGCTGGAGCGCGCGTTGAAGTTGAACGAGACGATGGCCGCCGTGCTGACCCACGACCTGCGCACGCCGCTGTCGGCCATCCTGCTGTGCGCCGACAAGCTGTCGCTTGAGCTGCCGCCGGGCAACACCAGTGCGCAGCAGACCCTGCAGCACCTGGAAGCCAGCACCGTGCGCATGGCGCGCATGGTCGAGCAGCTGCTGGATTTCTCGCGCATCCGCAGCGGCGGACTGCGCCTGGAAGCCAATGCCTGCGACATGGAAGAACTGGCGCGCGCAGTGATCGCCGAAGCCGGCAGCGCACACGGAAGCGATCGCGTCGCCTTCGAAGCCAGTGGTGATGCCACGCTGCACGGCGACATGGATCGCCTGGGGCAGGTGGTGGCCAACCTGGTCGGCAATGCGATCACCCATGGGGGCAAGGACGTGGTGCGGGTTGCCGTCGATGGCAGCGATTCGCGCGTGGTGACCCTGCGCGTGCGCAATGTCGGGCACATCGAGGAGGCACTGCTGCCGCGCCTGTTCGAACCGTTCAAAGCCAGCTTCCACCAGAGCAAGGGGCTGGGCCTTGGCCTGTACATCGTTGATCAGTTCGTGGCCGCGCACGGTGGGCGGCTGAGTGCGCGCAACGAGCAGGGACAGGTGGTGTTCGAGGCGGTGCTGCCGCGGCGCGCCGACACGCGCATCACTCGTTAACTGAATTCTTCAGGGAGCGCGAGGGCGAACTGAGACGGGCTCGTCCGTAGCTGCTACCGTGGCCGCTCACGTTGCCAAGGAAGATTCATGCCACTACGCGCCATTGCCTACGTCAGCCAGGCCCGGCCGGACCTTTCCGCCGAACGCCTGCAGACGTTGGTGAACGATGCCACCCGGTTCAACCGGATGGCCGGGGTGACGGGCGTGTTGTTGCACGATGGGCAGCGTTTCCTGCAGTTCATCGAAGGGCCGCCTGATGGCATCGATTCGGTGTACGAGCGCATCCTGCAGGCGGGCAGCCATGTGGACATCGTCGAACTGGCGCGCGGGCGATTGGGCCAGCGCCAGTTTCCGTACTGGTCGATGCGCGCATTGCCGGTCGATGCGCTGAAGCTGCGCCAGCTGGCCAGCAGTGACTGGTCCGGTTTCTCGCGCACGGTGGAGGGTGATGATGCCGAACCCACCGCAGTGGATCTTCTGAGCGCCCTCGTGCGCCCGATGCTCAGCGCCGGCTGACGCCGCGCGCGGGGCTTCACCCCGCTGTCACCGTTGCCGGGTTTCCATCGGGCTTCCTGGGGAAGGGAGCACGGCATGAAGCGGATGAAGTGGCAGGGCAGGGCGGCGCTGGCCATGGCGCTGGCAGCGGCGGTCGCACCGGCATGGGCCTGCACGCGCGCGGTCTATCTCGGTGACAACGGCGATGTGATCACCGCCCGGTCGATGGACTGGAAGGTGGACGTTGCCACCAACCTGTATGTCCTGCCGCGCGGCATCGAGCGTACCGGCCAGGCTGGGCCAAAGTCGGCGAAGTGGACCGCGCGCTACGGCAGCGTGGTGGCCACCGGCTACGACGTGTCCACCACCGACGGCATGAACGAGAAGGGCCTGGTGGCCAACCTGCTGTGGCTGGTCGAATCGGAGTACCCGCAGCAGCGTGGCAACAAGCCGGGGCTGGCCATCTCACTGTGGGCGCAGTACGTGCTGGACAATTTCGGCAGCGTGGCCGAGGCCGTGGCTGCACTGGAGCGCGAGCCGTTCGCCATCGTCACCGACAAGGTGCCCGGTGAGGACCGCCAGGCGACCCTGCATCTGTCACTGTCCGACGCCACCGGCGACAGCGCCATCATCGAATACATCGGCGGGCGCCAGGTCATCCATCACGACCGCCGCTACCAGGTGATGACCAACTCGCCGATCTTCGATCAGCAGCTGGCGCTCAATGCGTACTGGAAGAGCATCGGTGGCACGGTGATGCTGCCGGGCACCAACCGCTCGGCTGATCGCTTCGCGCGTGCCTCGTTCTACATCAATGCCATTCCCAAGGCCGAAGATCCGGTGGAGGCGCTGGCCAGTGTGTTCAGCGTCATCCGCAACGTATCGGTGCCGTTTGGCATCACCACGCCGGGCGAACCGAACATCTCGTCCACGCGCTGGCGCACGGTGGCCGACCACAAGCGTCGGCTGTACTTCTTCGAATCGGCACTGACGCCCAATACGTTCTGGGTCGATCTGAACAAGGTCGATTTCGGCGGGCAGGTGCTCAAGCTCGACCTGGGCCGGGACCAGCGCAACACCTTCTCCGGTGATGCGCTGTCGCAGTTCGTGCCGAGCAAGCCGTTCGCGTTCCTCGGTACCGACGGCTAGGGCGCGCGATTGTCGTCCTTCGGATAGACCGCGAGGATGTCGCAGCCTGGGCGGGCGAAGCTGGGGGTGTAGGTGCGGCCGTCCCCCTCGATGCCCGAGGGCATCAGCACGATGCGGTCGCGGGGGTTGCCGCAGATCAGGCCGTTCTGGAAGCCGGACTGGAAGTCCACATCGGTGGCGCCGGCCAGGATCGAACAGCTGCTGGCCAGCTCCACGTGGTAATAGCGATGGCCACCATTGCGGCGCGGGTTGGTTTCCACCACCACGCCTTCCGGGCTCTCGCTCCAGCCGCGAATGTTGCGGGTGGCGAAGCACACGGCGGACGAGGTCTGGAAGGTATGCGGGGTGTCGCCGCTGCGGCCTCCCCGGCCCTTCGCGCTCACGGTCACGCCGGGCAGGGTGGCGGCGTACTGGCGGCTGCTTTCGCGGGCGATGGTGGCGAAACTGCGGCCGTCGATCGGCGTGACCGCGCTGACCGCGCAGCTTCGACCGTCAACCACCACCCGTTCGCCAGGCTGGCCGCAGGCCCAGCCCTGCGGGGCCTCCAGCCTGAGGGTGTCGGCCTCGTTGACGCCAGGGCAGGCGGCGGCGAAATCAAGGCGGAAGGCACGGCCCTGGCCATCGGCGACGGCGATGGCGCCGGGCGTGTCCTGCTCCACCTGCTGCACATCGCGCGCGTCGAGGCAGTCCGGTGCCGGCGGCGTACGCACTTCCTGTGCGTGCAGGGGCGTCACGACGGGGCTGGCGAGGGCCAGGGCGAGCAGTAACGGTCGGATATCCATCATGCAATCCCTGCGGGGTGAACATCGGCCGAACATAGCATGCAGTCCTGTCCGCCTTGATGACCTGCATTGCAGGCCGGACCGCGCACGCGCACACTGCTGCGATGGGCGCCATCTTCCACCTGCGGCACTACGGCCAGTCAACGGGCCTGGACCGCCACGACTACGCACAGTGGGTGCTGCCGCTGCAGGGCGAGCTGCAGTTCGAGCTGGAAGGGCGCGGCGGGCGCCTGGACCTGTTGCAGGGAGCCTTCGTTGCCGCCGGTGAGGCGCATGACCAGGTGGCACATGGGCCGAACGGTTTCGTAATCGTCGATTGCGGACCGGGCGTGCTCGATGACCTGACCCAGGAACACCTCAGTCGCCAGCGCTGGCTGCACCTCCCGCTTTCACTGCGCCAGCGCCTGGCCCAGGTGCGGGTCGGCGGTTGCATGCCGGAGCTGCTGCCCGACCTGCTGCGGGCGTTTGCCCCTGCGGGCAGTGGTGCGCGGCTGCAGGCCCTGTGTGCGGCCGTGCAGGCCGGGCCCGGGCAGGCGTGGCCGGTGGCGCGCATGGCGGCCCATGTGGGTGTCAGCGAAAGCCGGCTGCATGCCTTGTTCCAGCGCGAATTCGGGGTCAGTCCGCAGGCGTGGCTCAGCGCCAGCCGGCTGCGCTGGGCCAAGCATGCGCTGCTGACCAGCGCCGCACCGATCAGCGATATCGCGCTGGCGGCGGGTTATTCCGAGCAGAGCGCGCTGACCCGTGCGCTGCGCCGCGAGACGGGCCTGACCCCGAGCGCCTGGCGGAGGGGTGACGCACCTTTGTAGAGTCGAGCCATGCTCGACTGCGTTCAGTCGAGCATGGCTCGACTCTACGAAGAGATTGGGCAGTAGCCTCGGTCAAGACGCCGCGCCCATCGCCGCCTACACTGCGCGGCCTGTTCTCTCCCCCCGAAGAACCTGATATGCGCAACAACCCGATGGCCCTGGGCATCGCCAATGGCGTTGCCGCTGGCGCGCTGTGGGGCGTGGTCTTCCTCGCGCCCGCCGTGCTGCATTCCTTCAATGCGCTGCAGCTGTCCGCCGGCCGCTACCTGGTCTATGGCCTGATCGCGGTGATCCTGCTGCTGCCGCGCTGGAAGCGCCTGGCACCGCAGCTGGGGCGTGCCGAATGGATGGGCCTGCTGTGGCTCAGCCTGGCCGGCAACCTGGTGTACTTCCTGCTGCTGGCCACGGCCGTGCAGTGGGCCGGTGGTGCGGCGGCCTCGCTCATCGTCGGCCTGATTCCGGTGGTGGTGACCCTGGTGGGCGTGCGCGAGAAGGGGGCGGTGCCGCTGAAGCAGCTGCTGCCCGCGCTGGGCCTGTGCGTGCTGGGCGTGGCCCTGGTCGGTTGGGAATCGCTGATGTCCGAGCATCTGGGCACGCCGTGGCGGCAGCGCCTGATCGGCCTGGTCTGCGCCTTCGGTGCGCTGTTCTCGTGGGCGCTGTACTCGGTGGGCAACAGCCGCTGGCTGGCCCGGCGCGCAGATCTGTCCAGCCATGACTGGTCGCTGCTGACCGGCGTCACCACCGGCGGCCTGTCGCTGCTGCTGGTGCCGATGGCCTTCATCGGCCAGACCGCCGGTCATACGCCGGCGCAGTGGAGCCTGTTCTGGGTGATCAGCGCCGGCGTCGCGGTCATCGCCTCGATCATCGGCAACGCGTTCTGGAACCGTGCCAGCCGCCTGCTGCCGCTGACCCTGACCGGGCAGATGATCGTGTTCGAAACCCTGTTCGCGCTGCTGTATGCCTTCGCTTGGCAATGGCGTTGGCCGACCCTGCTCGAAGCGCTGGCGATCGTGTTCCTGGTGGCAGGCGTGCTGCTGTGTGCCCACGCGCACCGCGCTCCACGTGCGATCGCCGAACATGCCGGCTGATTGCCGGCCTCAAGCGCTCTGATGTCCGCTTTGTCTCAATTGCAACCAAATGGCTGCACGTTGGGCGATGATCGAAACAAACGATTTTTGCATCGCAGCACTTGACAGGCCCCCGGCGCACGGTGTTTTCTGTGCGCCATGGTCTTCGATGCCGCCCTCGCCAGCCTGATCGCTCCCGCTACTGCGGGCGGGTCGACTGCGCCGGTTGGCATCACCACCATTATTACCACCACCGCCACCACTGCCCTGGTGCGGCCCGTCGTCTTCGTGTAACTCCCGAAAACAACGGCCCCGCACCATCCAGGTGACGGGGAAACCCACCACCTGCATGTGACGGGGCCTCCTACCGAGGTCTGCATGTCTTCCCACGCCCCCGCCCATCCCGCTGCACCGGCCGACCTGGCCGCGCCGTCCACCGTCGTGCACAAGTTCGGCGGCACCTCGGTGGCCAACGCCGAACGCTACCGTCATGTGGCCGGCCTGCTGCTGGCCCGGCCCGAGCCGCTGCAGGTCACCGTCGTGTCGGCAATGAAGGGCGTCACCGATGCGCTGATCGAGCTGGCTCAGCTGGCGGCGCGCGGCGATGCAGGCTGGCGCGAGGCCTGGCATGCGCTGCGTGCACGCCATCGCGGCGCGGCCGTGGCCCTGCTCGGCGAGCAGGTGGGTGAGACCGTGGAGTGGATCGACGTGCGCTTCGACCACCTGGCCGAAGTGCTCGGCGCACTGGCGGTGATCGGTGAGCTGCCGCGCGAGGTGCTGGACCGTGTGCAGGGGCTGGGCGAAGTGTTCTCCGCCCAGCTGCTGGGCATGCACCTGCAGGCGCTCGGCGAGGAGTGCGCGGTGCTGGACGCGCGTGATGTCCTGGTCGTCGGCCACGGCGAACTGGGCGTGGACGTGGACTGGGAGGCCAGCGCCGACCGCCTGGCGAAATGGCGGCTGCAGCACCCGCAGTCGCGCGTGGTCGCCACCGGTTTCGTCGCCCGCGATCGCGAGGACCGCATCACCACGCTGGGTCGCAACGGCAGCGACTACTCCGGCGCGATCTTCGCTGCGCTGTTCAACGCCGATCAGCTGCACATCTGGACCGACGTCGACGGCGTGCTGTCGGCCGATCCGCGACTGGTTCCGGAGGCCGTGCAGCTGGAGGCGCTCAGCTACGACGAAGCCTGTGAGCTGGCGTATTTCGGCGCCAAGGTCGTGCATCCGCAGACCATGTCGCCGGCCATCCGCCTGGGCCTGCCGATCTTCATCCGCAACACCTTCCATCCGGCGCACCCGGGCACGCGCATCAGCGCAGAACGCTCGCCGCGCGGGCCGGTGAAGGGCCTGACCCTGAGTCCCGACCTGGCCCTGCTGAACCTGGAAGGCACCGGCCTGATGGGCGTGCCGGGCACCGCCGAGCGGGTGTTTTCCGCATTGCGCCAGGCGCAGGTGTCGGTGGTGATGATCTCGCAGGGGTCTTCCGAACACTCGATCTGCTGCGTGGTGAAGGCCGGCGAGGCCGCGCGTGGACGTGAGGCCCTGCTGCATGCATTCGCCCACGAACTGGCGGTGGGCCAGGTGCAGCGCGTGCAGGTTGGCGAGGGCGTCAGTGTGCTGGCTGCCGTGGGTGACGGCATGGCCGGCCAGCCCGGCGTGGCCGCACGCCTGTTCGAGGCGCTGGGCCGTGCACAGGTGAACATCCTGGCGATCGCGCAGGGCTCGTCCGAGCGCAACATCTCCGTGGCCGTGGCCAGCGCCGACGCAACGCGCGCCCTGCGTGCCGCGCACGCCGGCTTCTGGCTCTCGCCGCAGACCTTCGCGGTGGGCGTGATCGGGCCGGGCAATGTCGGCGCGGCGCTGCTGGACCAGCTGCTGGCCGCGCGCCCGCAGCTGCTGGCCAAGGCCAACGTCGACCTGCGCCTGCGTGCGCTGGCCTCGCGTTCGCGCATGCGCCTGGAAGCCGATGTCCTGCACGCCGACTGGCGGCAGGCGCTGCACGATGATGGCCAGGCCAGCAACCTGGACGCCTTCACCGAGCACCTGCTGGCCGCACATCTGCCGCACGCGGTGGTGATCGACTGCAGTGGCAGCGCCGAAGTGGCCGAGCGCTACGAGGGCTGGCTGGCCGCCGGCATCCATGTGGTCACCCCGAACAAACAGGCGGGTTCGGGTCCGCTGTCGCGCTACCAGCGCATCCATGCCGCTGCCGCCGCCAGTGGCGCGCGCTTCCGTTACGAAGCCACGGTGGGTGCCGGCCTGCCGGTGATCACCACACTGCGCGACCTGGTCGATACCGGTGACGAAGTGCTGGCGGTGGAGGGCATCTTCTCCGGCACGCTGGCCTGGCTGTTCAACCGTTTCGATGGCAGCCAGCCGTTCTCCGAGCTGGTGGCGCAGGCCCGTTCGATGGGCTACACCGAGCCGGACCCACGCGATGACCTGTCCGGCGTGGACGTGGCGCGCAAGCTGGTGATCCTCGCCCGAGAGGCTGGCCACGCGCTCAGCCTGGAACAGGTGCAGGTGGAAAGCCTGGTGCCGGCGCTGCTGCGCGATGGCAACGTGGACGACTTCATGGCCCGCCTGGGTGAATCCGATGCCAGCCTGCTGCAGCGCCTCGAAGAGGCCCGGGCGCGCGGCGCGGTGCTGCGCTATGTGGCCCGGCTCGATGCGGAGGGTGCATCGGTGGGCCTGCAGGAACTGCCGGCCGACCACACCTTCGCCAATCTGCGCCTGACCGACAACGTGGTGCAGTTCCGCACCCGTCGTTACTGCGACAACCCGCTGGTGGTGCAGGGCCCGGGTGCCGGGCCGGAAGTCACCGCTGCCGGCGTGTTCGCCGACCTGCTGCGCGTGGCCGCCGGCGAAGGAGCGCGGCTGTGATTGCACGCGCATTCGCGCCCGCATCCGTGGCCAACGTGGCGGTGGGCTTCGACATTCTCGGCCATGCCATTGCCGGCATCGGCGATACCGTGACGGTGCGCCGCATCGACGAGCCGACCGTGCGCATCGACGCCATCCGTGGCAGTGCCGTCGAGCTGCCGCTGGACGCGCCAGGCAACACGGCCGGGGCAGCGCTGATCTCGCTGCGCGAGGGTCTGGGTCTTTCTTATGGCTTCGCGGTCGAGATCGACAAGGGCATTCCGTTCGGCTCGGGCATGGGCGGTTCGGCCGCCTCCTGCGTGGCTGCGCTGGTGGCCGCCAACGCGCTGCTTGATGCGCCGCTGCCGCGCGAAGCGCTGTATCCGCATGCGCTGGATGGCGAGGCAGTGGCCAGCGGCGGACGCCATGGCGACAACGTCGGGCCGCTGCTGCTGGGCGGACTGGCGCTGTGCACGGCCGATCGCCTGGTGCCGATCCCGGTGCCGGCCAGCTGGCACAGCCTGCTGGTGCATCCGCACGCGGTGCTGGAGACCCGGCGCGCGCGCGCGGCACTGCAGGGCAGCTATGCGCTGGGCGAATTCGTCGCGCAGAGTGCCAACCTTGCGCTGGTGCTCAGTGGTTGCCATCGCAGCGATGCGGGCCTGGTGCGTGCCGGCCTGCGCGACGTGCTGGTGGAGCCGCGCCGCGCCGCGCTGATCGCCGGCTTCGACGCTGCACGTGATGCGGCGTTGGCGGCCAACGCGATGGGCGCGGGCATTTCCGGTGCCGGCCCGAGTGTGTTTGCCTGGTTTGAAGATGCCGACCAGGCCCTTGCCGCTGCGGGTCCCGTGCGCGCGGCGTTCGCCGCCGCGGGCTTCGACAGCGAAGCCTGGGTCTCGCCGCTGGATGCCGCTGGAGCGCGACTGTGCTGAATCCTTCCCCCTTGCTGGATACCGAGCTCATGCAATTCGTTTCGACCCGAGGCCATGCGCCCGCCGTTGGCCTGAGTGCCGCCATCGCCGCCGGCCTGGCCCCGGATGGCGGCCTGTATGTGCCCGACGTACTGCCCGCGCCGCGCGAACTGCAGGCCGGTGCCACCCTCGCCGGGACCGCCGCCGATCTGCTGGCGCCGTTCTTCGAGGGTGATCCGCTGCAGGACGCACTGCCGGAGATCTGCCGCGAGGCGTTCGATTTCCCGGTGCCGCTGCGTCCGCTGGGCCGCGACGGCGACCATGTGCTGGAGCTGTTCCATGGCCCGACCGCCGCGTTCAAGGACATCGGCGCGCGCTTCCTTGCCGGCACGCTGTCGCGCCTGCAGGCGGGCAAGGGCCGTGACCTGACGATTGTCGTGGCCACTTCGGGCGATACCGGTGCCGCAGTAGCGGCGGCCTTCCATCGCCAGCCCGGCGTGCGCGTGGTGGTGCTGTATCCCGATGGGCGTGTTTCGCCGCGCCAGGCACACCAGCTGGGCTGCTTCGGCGACAACATCCAGGCGCTGCGCGTGGCCGGCTCGTTCGATGACTGCCAGGCGATGGTCAAGCAGGCGCTGGCCGACACTGATCTGCAGGCGCAGGTGCCGCTGAGTTCGGCCAACAGCATCAGCCTGGGGCGTCTGCTTCCGCAGATGAGCTACTACGCGCATGCGGCGCTGACCCATCACGCACGTACGCGGCGACGCCTGAACCTGGTGGTGCCGACCGGCAACCTGGGCAACGCGATGGCGGCCGTGCTGGCGCGTGCACTGGGCGTGCCGATCGGCCAGCTCGTGCTGGCCACCAATGCCAATGCGGTGCTGCCGGCCTACTTCAATGGCGGCGACTACCAGCCGCAGGCCAGCGTGGCCACCGTGGCCAACGCGATGGATGTGGGCGCGCCGAGCAACTTCGAGCGCCTGCGCTGGCTGTATGCCGAGGACGATGGCGAACTGCGTGCCGCCTTCCGCGCGTTCGCGGTGGATGACGTGACCATCCGCGCAACCATCGCCAGTGCGCATGCCAGCAGCGGCGAGCTGTTCTGCCCGCACACCGCCACTGCGGTGAAAGTGCTGCAGGACCTGCGTGCGCGCGGCGCCAAGGGTGACTGGGCGGTGGTGTCGACGGCGCATCCGGCCAAGTTCGAGGCGGTCGTGGAGCCGTTGATCGGTGAAAGCGTGCAGGTGCCGCCGGCACTGGACGCGCTGCTGCAGCGGCCGGCGCATGCCGAGCCGCTCGCCGCTGACTACGCGGCACTGCGCGAGGTGTTGTTGCATCGGTAGCGCCGGGCCATGCCCGGCGGGTAGTGCCGGCCGCTGGCCGGCAACACCGTGAACTGCGCGACGCTCAGGCCAGCCCTTCGCCCGCCAGCTCGCGCAGCCCATCCTCGTCGAGGATCTCCACCACGTTCAGATGGGGCAGGGCGATCAGGCCCTGCTGGCGCAGCTTGGTGAAGGTGCGGCTGACCGTTTCCATGGTCAGGCCGAGATGGTCGGCGATATCGCCGCGGCCCATCGGCAGCGACACGCGCAGGCCATCGCCGCCCAGCCTGGCCTCGCGCGCGGCCAGGCGCAGCAGGAAGTCAGCCAGCTTTTCAGCCGGTTGCAGGCGGGCCAGCGCCAGCGCGGCGTCCTGGGCGGCATCCAGCTCCTGGCAGGCACGCTGCAGCAGCTTGCGCTCCAGGTGCGGGAAGCGGCCACGCAGCGCCTTCATCTGCGGCAGGGCCACGCGGCAGACGCGGCTGTCGGCGATGGCTTCGATATCGTGGCGATGGTGGTCACTGCCACTCAGGCCCAGGTAATCGCCGGGCAGCACGAACCCATTGATCTGGCGGCGGCCATCGGCCAGCGTGCGCACCAGGCGCAGTGCGCCTGCGGTCAATGTATAGACATGCTGGCGTTCTTCGCCGGTGCGGGCCAGGGTGCTGCCCAGGCCCACCTGCTGCGACACGGTCACCTGTTCCAGCGCATGCACTTCATCGGGCGACAGCGCCGAGCAGACCGCAAGGTGGCGGACCGAGCAGTGCAGGCAGTCCAGCGTGGTGCAGGACGGCGCGACGGCGTCGTGGGCGGCGGACGGAGCGCCGGAAGGCCGGGACATGGTGCGGAGGCGTATCACGGGCGGGGGAGGGCTTTATGATACTTCATGCGGCCTTATGGCCCCTGATCGGCGGCTGAGCCATGCGGGGCGGTAGAATGTCGCCCCCTCCCACGTTCCCGTTCCTGCAGGAGTTCCGCCCGTGATCAAGCCCCGTACCCCGCCCGGCACCCTTGAACTGTTGCCGCGCGAGCAGATTGCGTTCCAGCGCATGCTGGAC
>DOKO01000079.1:2742-2926 GCA_003510825.1 Stenotrophomonas sp. | reverse complement strand
GTGGCAGGCCATGCAGGCCGGCAGGCCGCGCTTGGCGTCGCCGCCGCGGTACAGCTGCTGGCCGATCTCGTAGAACTTCATGCCCTTGTAGGGGCCGTCGGCCACGGCGGTGTCGTCGGCGATGCCGGCGGTGGCCTTCTGGGTGGCGAAGAACGCGCCGATATCGCGCATGTCCTGCGGGGTG
>DOKO01000079.1:453-2477 GCA_003510825.1 Stenotrophomonas sp. | reverse complement strand
TTGGCGATCAGGGCCATCTGCTGGGCGACGTAGCGTTCGCTCTGGCCGGCGATGGACGGGTACATCTCCACCGTGGAATTGCCGTCGGCCCCATGGCAGGCCGCGCAGGCCGAGGCCTTGGTCTGGCCGGCCTTGGCGTCGCCCCAGGTGGTCTTGCTGAAATCCACTTCCAGCGAGGCGGTGCGGATCGGCCCGTTGTCGGGCAGCGGGGTCAGCGTGGTCTGCGCAAAGGCAGCGGCGGCAACGACGACGGCGGTGGCAAGAGCGGATACGGCAAGAACGCGAGCGTGGCGCATGCTAAAGCTCCGTATGGACCGGGCCGGGGCGTGGCCGCCGGCATCGCCCGGATTATCAACGCCGTTTCCGCGCACGGTCAACGCAGCAGTGCAGCATTTTCCCGGCCCGCGGCCCCCGGAACGGGCGCGCGGCGCCGCAACATGCGATCCTAGTGGCATGTCATTGCTCATCGAACGCGCCCGCTACCACCTCTCGGCCCACAACGTGCGGCAGCTGCCGCCCGATGAAGGGGCCGAAGTGGCCTTCGCCGGCCGCTCCAACGCCGGCAAATCCAGCGCCCTCAACGCGCTGACCCGGCAGAACTCCCTGGCCCGCGTGTCCAAGACCCCCGGCCGCACCCAGCAGCTGGTGTTCTTCCAGATCACCCCGGAAGCGCACCTGGTCGACCTGCCCGGTTACGGCTACGCCAAGGTGCCGCTGGACCTGCAGGCGCACTGGCAGGCCTTCATCGACCGGTATTTCCGCACCCGCGAAGCGCTCAAGGGCCTGGTGGTGGTGATGGACATCCGCCATCCGCTGAAGGACTACGACCGGCAGATGCTGTCCTATGCCGTGCAGCGTGGCATGCCCGCGCACGCGCTGCTGACCAAGGCCGACAAGCTCAGCCGCAGCCAGCAGATGCAGACCCTGCAGAAGGTCCGCAAGGAACTGCATTCGGCCTACGGCGACAGCGTCAGCGTGCAGGTGTTCTCCGGTGAGGACCGTACCGGCGTGGACGAAGCCCGCGGCGTGATCGGCGGCTGGCTGGGGCTGGCGTAAGGCGTCTCCGCTGCGCTCACCGGGCATGGCCCGGCGCTACCCCATGTTGCCGCGACCGGGGACCGGTAGCGCCGGGCCATGCCCGGCGACCTTTCATTTCA
The DNA here is from genome assembly GCA_003510825.1 of Stenotrophomonas sp. GTDB lineage: Bacteria > Pseudomonadota > Gammaproteobacteria > Xanthomonadales > Xanthomonadaceae > Stenotrophomonas. The sequence goes on along the minus strand of DOKO01000079.1, from coordinate 1,320 downwards.
ACGGCGAATACTCCGCCGGCACCCACGCATAGGCCTCGCCCTCGCGGCGCACATGGCTCAGGCCGGGGAACGGCAGATGCGCACCGGCCACCCACCAGCCCTTGGCGGTGGCCTGCTCAAGCAGCCCGCGACGGCTGGCGATGGCCGCCTTGCGGTCCGCATCGGCCTCGAACGCCGCTTCCGGGTGTGCGAACTGCACCGCATGGAAGTGCAGCACATCGCCCCACACCAGCAATGACTGGCCCTGGCTGTCGAACCGGTAGGAGACATGGCCGGGGGCATGGCCGTGAGTGTCCATCGCCACCGCGCCGCCGGGCAGGGCATCGCCCGGCTTGAACGTGCGCAGCCTGCCGTGGGCCTGGTACGGCGCAACCGCAGTGCGGGCCAGCGGGAAGGCGAAGCGCACGCCCTCTGGCGCACCGGCCTCGCTGGCCGGGTCCAGCCAGTAGTCGGCATCGGCCTTGGACAACCACACCGTGGCATTGGGGTAGGCCGGCTGGCCCTGTGCGTCGAGCACGCCGCACATGTGGTCCGGATGGGCATGGGTGAGCAGGATGTCGTCCACCTCGGCCGGGTCGACGCCGGCGGCGCGCAGGTTGCCCAGCACCTGGCCCAGGCCGGGGCCGAAGCACTGCGCGGTGCCGGTATCGACCAGGGTCAGGTGGTTGCCCTGGCGGACCAGGAAGGCGTTGACCGCGGTCTGCAGGCCTTTCTTGTCTTCGGGCACATAGCGGCCATCGAGCAGGCGGGTGACCAGGGTGGGCGAGACATCGACCACTTCCTGGCGGCCGAGCGCGACCACGCCATCGAACAGGGCGGTGACCTGCAGGGCGCCGATGCGCTGGTGGTAGACGCCGGGCACCTGCT
>DOKO01000079.1:0-243 GCA_003510825.1 Stenotrophomonas sp. | reverse complement strand
GGTAGACGCCGGGCACCTGCTGGGTGGGGGCGGGCGAGGTGGCTTCGGCCAGGGCGGCCAGCGGCAGGGAGGACAGGGCAAGCAGCAGGGCGCCGCGCAGGGGCAGGTGACGCAGGGTCATGAGGTGGGGCTCGGTAGGGCGGGTTATTCCGTCGCTGTGCAGCGTGCCGGGTGGCGTGCGCGCGATGCGCTCAAACCACTGCGTGGAATGCTCAGGGGGTTGTGTTCGGCAGGGCTTGCAGC
>DOKO01000440.1 GCA_003510825.1 Stenotrophomonas sp. | reverse complement strand
AACGGTCGGCACCCACCAGAACGGTAGCGCCGGGCCATGCCCGGCGGATTTCCGCGGTCAGGCCGCCACTTCATCCAGCGAATCGATGATCTGCTCCAGCGGTGCCGGCCTTCCCAGCAGATAGCCCTGCACCTGGTCGCAGCCATGCGCGGCCAGCCAGTTCAGCTGGCCAGGCGTTTCCACGCCTTCGGCAATGATGGTCAACCCCATGCTGTGGCCCAGCGACAGCAGTGCGCGGCAGATCGAGGCGTTGCGCGGATTGGTTTCCACATCCGCCACGAAGCTGCGGTCGATCTTCAGGATGTCCAGCGGCAGGTGCTGCAGGTAGGACATGCTGGAGTAACCCGTGCCGAAATCATCCAGCGACACACAGATGCCCTGCTCGTGCAGGCGCTGCATGGTCTGCATCGCCTGCGCCGGCTTGCGCATCAGGCTGCTCTCGGTCAGCTCCACGTGCAGTGCGCCGCGGGCCAGGCCGAACTCCTTCTGTGCGCGGGTGAACTCGGCCACCAGATCACTGTTGAAGAACTGCACCGCCGACACGTTCACCGCAATGGACAGCTCGCCCCAACCAGCATCCACCAACCGCCGCTGTGCCTGTGCGGCGGCGCGGATCACCCAGCGCCCCAGCGCCAGGATCAGCCCGGTGTCCTCGCACAGCTGGATGAACTCGCTGGGCGGAATGAAACTGCCGTCGGCCTGCGGCCAGCGCAGCAGCGCCTCCAGTGCCGCCGGGCTGCCATCGCTGGCATGGCGGATCGGCTGGAAATACAGCTGGAACTCGCTGTCGATGGCGGCATGGATGCGCGCGGCCAGGCGCAGGCGGTCGGCCAGGCGGGTGGTCACCGCGGTATCGAACCAGGCCACCACGTTGCCTTCGGCGCGCGCGGCATGCGCAGCCTGCGCGGCCATGCCGATCACCTGCTCGGCACTGTGGCCATCGCCCACCGCATGCACGGCCACGCCGATGCGCGGCTCGAACTGGTGCAGCGAATCCTTGCCGCGCATCGGCGCCGAGACGATCTGCAGCAGGTCATCCAGCGCACGCTGCGCGGTGTGCTCGCCACCGATGGCCAGCACGAAGTCCTCGGCCGGCTGGAAGGCCAGCGTGCCGAAGCGCGCGCCCAGCCCGCCCAGGCGCAGGGCCATCGACTGCAGCACCGCATCGCCGATCTCGCGGCCCAGCGTATCGGCCACCAGCTGCAGGCCGCGCAGCTGCACGTAAGCGATGGTGTAGGCGCCTTCCTGTGCGTCCAGCTGCTCGGTCAGCGCGCGCACGGTCAGCAGGCCCGTATCCGGGTTGTGCCGCGCGCGATAGGCCAGGTCGCGCTCGTAGGCCAGGCGCTCGCTGACATCCTCGGCCAGCACCAGGCAGGCGGCGCGACCGTCGAAATCCAGCATGGACAAGTGCGCACGCACCTCGAACTCGCTGCCATCGCGGCGCCGGTGCATGCGTACCGTCGACTCCGGCAGTCCATCCACGCGTGCCCGTGCAATGGCCCCCATCACCTCGTCCCAGCCGCCACGCGGACGGATGTCGAGGATGCTCATCTGCAGGAATTCTTCGCGGCTGTAGCCGTACTGCTCGACAGCTGCCTCGTTGACTTCAAGGAAACGCAGGCTGCTCGGATCGAACACCCAGAACGGTGCCGGATTGCGGTCGAACAGCAGGCGGAAGCGGCGCTCTGCACGACTCATCTGTTCGCGCGCACGGTAGCGCTCGGTCTGGTCGGTCAGCGCGCCGATCATGCGGCGCTGGCGGTCGGCCACTTCCACCCGCTGGCCGCGCGCGGCCACCCAGCGCACCTGGCCACCGGGCAGCACCAGTCGGAACTCCTCGTCCAGCACTTCATCGCCGGCAAACGCCAGGTTGAAGGCGTTCTGCAGGCGCTCGCTGTCCTCGCGGTGCACGCGGTTGAAGAACTCGGCCACCGGCATCGCATCGGTGTCCAGGCCGAAGACCTCGCGGGCCAGCGGCGACCAGTGCAGCAGCGCCGCATCCTCGTCCACGTGCCAGGTGCAGACCCGGCCGGCCTGGTGGGCCAGGCCCAGCTCGGCGTGGCCGGTGCGCAGTTCCTCGGCCATCGACTGATGGCTGCGGGTACTGCGGCGTATCGCGTACAGCAGCACCAGCAGCACGCCGGCGTAGGCCAGCATGATGGCCACCGCCGCGTGCAGGTAGGGCCACCACGGCGCCAGCACATCCTGGTCGGCCAGCCCCACCTGCACCGCCAGCGGGCTGCGTTCCAGCGTGCTGATGGTGGAAATGCGTGGAATGCCATCCACCGCACCGGGAATGCTGCCCAGCTCGACCACCGCCTGGTGGCCGACCAGATCGCGGCTGGGCAGCACGAAGCGGCGGCCCACGGTGGTGTTCGGCTCGGGCACCCGGGCCAGCATGAAGCCCTGGCCGTCGCTGATCGACACCAGCCCGCGCGGGCCTACGTCCAGGCCAGCCACGATGCGCTGCAGCTCCTCGCAGCGCAGGCGTGCCAGCAACCAGCGGTCGCCCGCCATCGGCAGCGCCAGCGGCACCACCCAGCTGCCATCGATGACCTGCTGCGGCGGGCCGAGGTACAGCGCGCTGCCCTGCCCGCGCCGCTGCGGGTCGGTCCACAGCGGCAGCTGCAGGTCGCCCTTGCCGGCGGTCAGCGCGCGGCCGTAGGTATCGAGCACGACGATGCTGTGCAGTTCCGCGTGGCGGCCCAGCACACCGTCGATGGACGCATCCAGCAGCGCCGGGGCCTGCGCCGGCACGCTGCGGAACAGCTGCGCGGCATCGGCGGCGATACCGCTCATGGCCCGTTCCAGGTTGCGCAGTTCCATCGCCAGCAGCCGCTCGGTGCCCACGGCCATGGCACGGCTCTGCCGCTGCGCGGCTTCCAGCCGGCGCTGGTAGTCGTTGGCCAGCATCACCGCCAGCACCACGGCCAGCAGCACGCCCACGGCGATGCCGCCCCAGGTGATGGCGCGCAGCGGCCGGGCCAGCGCGTGCTTCAACGCTGGCATCGGTCGGTGTTCCCTGTGCAGACGACTGGCTTCATGCGCGAACGATTCCTCCACATCCCCGACCAGAGCGGCCGCAGATCAGCATTCTTGACGCCTGGGTCTGTCCGGTGCGCCACCTCCCCGCGGCTGCACCGGCATGCAGCCCCCAGCATGCACCACGTCGATGACGGCGTGAAGATCGTCGGCGCGTGTTCAGCCAGATCGCGCACAGCGCGGCCCCCGTGGCGGAGCGTCCAGCACACGCGCAGGGGATTAGACTTGGGGTTTTCCCGCTGCAAGAGAAGTCCATGTCCAAGCTGCGCCGTCCCACCCTGGCGCTGGCCATCG
>DOKO01000474.1 GCA_003510825.1 Stenotrophomonas sp. | reverse complement strand
TCGTCGGCCAGCGCGGTCAGTTCGAAGTAGTGGGTGGCGAACAGCGTGTAGCAGCGGTTCTGGTAGGCCAGGTGGCGGGCCACCGCATCGGCCAGGGCCAGGCCGTCGTAGGTGGACGTGCCACGGCCGATCTCGTCCATCAGCACCAGCGAATGCGCGGTGGCGTGGTGCAGGATGTAGCTGGTCTCTGCCATTTCGACCATGAAGGTCGACTGCCCGCGCGCCAGGTCGTCGCCGGCGCCGATGCGGGTGAGGATGCGGTCGATCGGGCCGATCAGCGCACGGCTGGCGGGCACGAAGCTGCCGATGTGGGCCAGCAGCACGATCAGCGCGTTCTGCCGCATGTAGGTCGACTTACCGCCCATGTTCGGGCCGGTGATGACCAGCATGCGACGGTCCGGATGCAGGTCCAGGTCGTTCGGTTCGAACGGCTGTTCGCGCACGGCTTCGACCACCGGGTGGCGACCGCGTTCGATCTTCAGGCAGGGCTCGGCCTGCAGTTCCGGGCGCGCCCAGTCCAGCGCCTGCGCGCGTTCGGCGAAGGCGGCCAGCACGTCCAGTTCGCTCAGCGCGGCGGCGCACTGCTTCAGCGGTTCCAGCTGGCCGCCAAGCGTGTCCAGCAGTTGCTCGTACAGGTACTTCTCGCGCGACAGCGAACGGTCGCGCGCGGACAGCACTTTGTCCTCGAACGCCTTCAGTTCTTCGGTGATGTAGCGCTCGGCATTGGTCAGCGTCTGCCGGCGGGTGTAGTGCACCGGCGCGCGGTCGGACTGGCCCTTGCTGATCTCGATGTAATAGCCGTGCACACGGTTGTAGCCGACCTTGAGGGTGGCGATACCGCTGCTCTCGCGCTCGCGTTGTTCCAGGTCGACCAGGAACTGGTCGGCGTGGGTGGACAGGCGGCGCAGTTCATCCAGCTCGGCGTCGAAGCCATCAGCCAGCACGCCGCCATCGCTCAGCTTCAGCGGCGGCATCTCGGCGATGGCGCTGGCCAGCAGGTGTGCGCACTCGTCGTGCTCGCCCAGTGCAGCGTGCAGGGTCTGCAGGCGCGGCGAATCCAGCGGTGCCAGCACCTCGCGCACGGCCGGCAGCAGGCCCAGACCATCGCGCAGGGTGGAGAAATCGCGCGGGCGCGCCGAGCGCAGCGCCACGCGGGTGAGGATGCGTTCCAGATCGCCAAGGCGGCGGAACTGCTCGCGGATGTCGGCGTCGCTGCCGCGGTCGATCAGCGTTTCCACTGCATGGTGGCGCTGCACCAGCACCTCGCGCAGGCGCAGCGGGCGGTGCAGCCAGCGGCGCAGCAGGCGGCCACCCATCGGCGTCACCGTGCTGTCGAGCACGCCCAGCAGCGTGTTGCGGGTGTCGCCGTCCACGCGCGTATCCAGTTCCAGATGACGGCGAGTGGCAGCATTCATCGCGATCGCCTCACCGGCGGTTTCCATCGCGATGGAGGTCAGGTGCGGCAGGCGCTGCTTCTGGGTTTCCTCGACATAGCCGAGCAGGGCGCCAGCGGCCGCGGTGGCGCGCGGCTTGTCGTCGATGCCGAAACCGCTGAGGTCGTGCAGCTTGAAGAAGGCCAGCAGCTGGCGGCGGCCGCTGTCCGCATCGAACAGCCACGGCGCACGACGGCGCACGCCGGTGCGCTGGCGCAGGAATTCGGGCCAGTTCTCTTCGTCGGGCACCAGCAGCTCGGCCGGCTCCAGGCGGGCCAGCTCGGCTTCCAGCGCGTCGTCGGTCTCGACCTCGTTGACCAGGAAACGGCCGCCGGCCAGATCGGCCCAGGCCAGGCCGTAGCCCTGCTTCGTGCGCGACAGCGCCATCAGCAGGGTGTCGCGGCGCTCGTCCAGCAGCGCCTCGTCGGTGACCGTGCCGGGGGTGACGATGCGCACCACCTTGCGCTCGACCAGGCCCTTGGCCAGGGCCGGGTCGCCGATCTGTTCACAGATGGCCACCGATTCGCCCAGCGCCACCAGGCGGGCCAGGTAGCCCTCGTAGGCATGCACCGGCACGCCGGCCATGGGGATGGGCGCGCCGCCGGAGCTGCCGCGCTGGGTGAGAGTGATGTCCAGCAGCCGCGCCGCCTTGCGGGCGTCGTCGTAGAACAGCTCGTAGAAGTCGCCCATGCGGAAGAACAGCAGCAGGTCCGGGTAGTCGGACTTGGCTGCGAAGAACTGCTTCATCAGCGGGGTGTGTTCGGCGGACTTGTCTTTGGACATGGGACTCGGAAATCGGGGCAGGCGCCCGCGCCGGGAGGGCGGCAGGCAGCTGCGGAAATGGAGCCTCTATGGTAACGGGTAGGGTGGTGCACGCGGCACCCGCGTGGGCGGGAGGGTGCCGGCGCGCTACCTGCTGGGAAACCTCACTCCTCCGTCGCCCACGTCCCGCCACTACCCGCCAGCGCATCCGCACCCCCACCCAGCACCTTGTACAGCGTCACCCGGTTGGTCGCCTCGGCCAGGCGCAGGGTTACCAGGTCCTGCTGGGCGGCATCGTCGGTGCGCTGCGCGTCCAGCAGTTCCAGCCGGCTGTCGATCCCATTGCGATAGCGCATCTCGGCCAGGTCGCGGGCGCGGGTGGTTGCCGCCACACGTGCCTGCTGCGCATCGCGCTGCTCATCCACGGTGGCGCGCGTGGCCAGGGCATCGGCCACTTCGCTGAAGGCGCTCTGGATGGCCTTTTCGTACTGCGCCACGCTTACGTCCTTGCTGATCTTGGCCTGGTCCAGCGAGGCCTTCAGTGCGCCGGTGTGGAAAACCGGCAGGGAAATGGTCGGCGCGAAGCTCCATTGCTTCGTCCCGCTGTCGAACAGGCTGGACAGCGCATCACTGCCGCTGCCGGTCGAGGCGGTCAGCGAAATGGTGGGGAAGAACGCGGCGCGCGCGGCGCCGATATCGGCGTTGGCCGCCTTCAGGGTGTGCTCGGCGTACAGCACGTCCGGGCGCTGCAGCAGCACCGCCGAGGATACTTCGGCCGGCAGTGGCGCCAGCGCCACTGCATCGGTCGTCCCCGTCGTGGCCGCCGGCAGCTGGTCATCGCTGACCGCGGTGCCGACCACCAGTTCCAGTGCATTGCGCGCCTGCGCCAGTGAGGTGGTGTAGGCCGCCACGTCGGCGCGTGCGCTTTCCACGCTGGCCTGCAGCGAGGCCAGGTCGACGCCGGACAGCAGGCCCTGCGCATGACGCCGCTCGGTCAGCGCCAGGCTTTCGCGCTGGCTGGCCAGGGTCTGCTCGGCCAGCTTCAGCCGCTGCTGGTAAGCGCCGACGGTCAGCCAGTTGCCGGCCACTTCGGCCACCAGGCTCATGCGCGTGCTGCGCTGGGTCTGTTCGGTGGCCAGCCAGGTCTGCAGGGCCTCGTCCTTCAGGCTGCGGATGCGCCCGAACAGGTCCAGTTCCCAACTGCTGAAGCCCACCTGCGCGGTGGCGCTGCGGCTGACCTGGCTGCCTTCGCCCGTCGTGTTGCTGCGTGCGGCGGTGTGGCTGGCCGTGGCATCCACGCTGGGCAGCAGATCCGCGCGCTGGATGCGGTACTTGGCGCGCGCCGCTTCGATGTTGAGCATGGCCACGCGCAGGTCGCGGTTGTTGTCGAGCGCCAGGGCGATGACCTGCTGCAGCTGCGGGTCGATGAATACCGAACGCCATTCCAGCCGGGCCACCGGCACCGGTTCGTCGGCCACGGCCACGCTGGGCGTGCTGCCGAAGCTGGCCCGTACCGGCGCGTCGGGACGCTGGTAGGCCGGTGCCATGCTGGCGCAGCCGCTCATTGCCGCCGCGCAGGCCAGTGCCAGCAGCGTGGTGTGGATCATCGAACGGTTCATGCCTTCACCTCTGCATCAATGTCATCGTGGGCATCGTCTTCGGCCGGGCGCGGCTTAGACGGGAACAGGGTGCGCACCACCACGTAGAACAGCGGCACGAAGAAGATGCCCAGCGCGGTGGAGGCCAGGGTGCCGCCGAACACGCCGGTACCCAGCGAATGGCGGCCGCCGGAGCCGGCGCCGCTGCTGATCACCAGCGGCAGCACGCCCAGCATGAAGGCCAGCGAGGTCATCAGGATCGGGCGCAGGCGCAGCCGTGCCGCCTGCAGCGTGGCCTGCACCAGGCCCATGCCCTTGTCCTCCAGTTCCTTGGCGAATTCCACGATGAGGATGCCGTTCTTCGCGGCCAGGCCCACCGTGGCCAGCAGGCCCACCTGGAAGTACACATCGTTGGACAGGCCGCGCACGCTGGTGAACAGCAGGGCGCCGACGATGCCGATCGGCACGGCCAGCATCACCGAGAACGGGATCGACCAGCTTTCATACAGCGCGGCCAGGCACAGGAACACGAACAGCAGCGAGACCGCGTACAACAGCGGCGCCTGCGCGCCGGCCTGGCGTTCCTGGTAGGACAGGCCCGACCATGCTGCGCCGAACTGGCCGTCGAGCTGGCCGACCAGCTGCTCCATCTCGGCCATCGCCGTGCCCGAGCTCACGCCATCGGCGGCCTGGCCGCTGATCTCCATCGACGCGGTGCCGTTGAAGCGTGTGAGCGAGGCGGGCGCATAGCTCCAGCCGCTGCTGGAGAATGCACCGAAGGGCACCATCTGGTTGTTGCTGTTACGCACCGACCAGCGTTCGACGTCCTGCGGCAGCATGCGCGCGCTGGCCTCGCCCTGCACGTAGACCTTCTTGATGCGGCCACGGTTGACGAAGTCGTTGACGTAGGTGCTGCCCAGCGCGGTGGACAGGGTGGAATTGATATCGCTCTGCGCCAGGTCCAGCGCACCGGCCTTGGCATCGTCGATCTTGACGTCGAAGGTCGGCGCGTCCTCCAGGTTGTCATAGCGCACCGACTGCACGACATCGCTCTTGGCAGCCAGCGCCAGCAGCTGCTCGCGCGCCTTCACCAGCGCGTCGTGGCCGGCACCGCCCACGTCCTGCAGTTCCAGCGAGAAACCCGCACTCTGTCCCAGGCCGGGAATGCCCGACGGGGCCATGGCAAAGATCTGTGCATCGCGGAAGCGCTGGGCCATGGCGATGGTGATGCGCTGGCCGATGCTGTTGGCGTCGGCATCGCGCTCGTCCCAGTCCTTCAGCTTGACGAAGCCCATGCCCGAGTTCTGCCCGCTGCCACCCATGCTGAAGCCGGCCACGGCCATCACCGTGTCCACTTCCGGCTGCTGGCGCACGTACTCGGACATCTGCTGGATCACCTTCAGCGTCTGCTGCTGGGTGGCGCCGGAGGGCAGCTTCACCTGCACCATCAACATGCCCTGGTCTTCCTCGGGCAGGAACGAGCTGGGCAGGGTGTAGAACAGCGCGCCCATCAAGGCCAGCACCAGCACATACGCGGCGATGCCCAGGCGGCGATGCTTCAGCACGCGGCCCACGCCCTGTTCGTAGCGCTCGGCGTTGCGGTCGAAGAAGCGGTTGAAGCGGGCGAAGAAGCGCGCCAGCAGGCCCGGCGCCGAGGTGTGGCCACCCTTGCTGATCGGCAGCAGGATGGTCGCGCACAGCGCCGGGGTCAGGGTCATCGCTACCAGCACCGACAGGATCATCGCCGAGGCGATGGTGACCGAGAACTGGCGGTAGATGGCGCCGGTGGAGCCGCCGAAGAAGGCCATCGGCAGGAACACCGCGGTCAGCACCAGGGCGATGCCCACCAGCGCACCGGTGATCTGCCCCATCGACTTGCGGGTGGCCGCGCGCGGCGACAGCCCTTCCTCGCTCATCAGGCGCTCGACGTTCTCCACCACCACGATGGCGTCGTCCACCAGCAGGCCGATGGCCAGCACCATCGCGAACATCGACAGCGTGTTGATCGAGTAACCCAGCAGCGACAGCACGCCGAAGGTGCCCATCAGCACCACCGGCACCGCGATGGCCGGAATCAGGGTGACGCGCCAGTTCTGCAGGAACAGGTACATGATCGCCACCACCAGCACGATGGCCTCGATCAGGGTCTTGACCACTTCCTCGATGGAGATCTGCACGAACGGCGTGGTGCTGTAGGCCACGTGGTAGCTCAGTCCGGTGGGGAAGTAGGGCCGCAGTTCGGCCAGCTTGGCATCCACTGCCTTGGATACGTCCAGCGCGTTGGCGCCGGAGGCCAGCTCGATGCCGAGGCCGGCGGCGGCCTTGCCGTTGAACTGGCTGACCGCGGAATAGCTTTCGCTGCCCAGGGTGACGGTGGCCACGTCGGACAGGCGCACGTCGGCGCCGTTGGCGCTGGACTTCACCACGATGGCCTGGAACTGCTCGACCGTCTTCAGGCGCGAGCGCGCAGTGACGGTGGCGCTCAGCGACTGTCCTTCGACAGCGGGCAACGCGCCCAGCGAACCGGCGGTGACATCGCTGTTCTGCGCCTGGATGGCCGCGGTCACGTCCGAGGGCATCAGCGAATAGGTGCGCAGCTTTTCCGGGTCCAGCCAGATGCGCATGGCGTACTCGGAGCCCATCACCTGCACGTTGCCGACGCCGCTGACCCGGCTCAGCGGATCCTGCAGCGAGGACACCATGTAATCGGCGATGTCCGTACCGTCCATGCTGCCGTCATCGGAGGTGAAGGCCAGCACCATGAACAGGTTGCCCGAGGACTTGCTGACCGTCACGCCGGTGCTCTGCACGGCATCGGGCAGCAGCGACTGTGCCTGCTGCAGCTTGTTCTGCACCTGCACCTGCGCGGTGTCCGGGTCGGTGCCCGAGGCGAAGGTGAGGGTGACGTTGGCGCTGCCCGACGAGCTGCTGCTGGAGGACATGTACATCAGGTTGTCGAGCCCGGTCATGTTCTGCTCGATGACCTGGGTGACCGAATTTTCGGTGGTCTCGGCCGAGGCACCGGTGTAGGTGGCGCGGATGGAGACGCTGGGCGGGGCGATGTCCGGGTACTGCTCCACCGGCAGCGTGTACACGGCCAGCATGCCGGCCAGGGTGATCACGATGGCGATGACCCAGGCGAAGATGGGGCGGTCGATGAAGAAGCGTGACATGGGCTCAGTCCTTCGCCGCGGCGGTGGCGGCGTTGCCGGCAGCTGCCGATGCGGCCGCGGCGACCTTCACCGCCTGGCCGGCACCGACCTTGCTGCCACCTTCGGTGATCAGCTGCTCTCCCGCCTTCAGGCCGCTGCTGACCACCCACTGGTCGCCCTGCGCAGCGCTGGTCTGGATGACTCGTTCGACCACCTTGCCGTCGGCGTCGACCAGCTTCACCTGCGCCTCGCCCTTGGTGTTGCGGGTCACGGCGGTCTGCGGCACCAGGATCGCGTTCGGGTCCACCGCCATCGGCAGCACCGCGCGCACGTAGGTGCCCGGCAGCAGCAGGCCCTCGGGGTTGGGCACGGTGGCCCGCAGGGTGACGTTGCCGGTGCCGGTATCGACGGCGGTGCCGATCACTTCCAGGGTGCCGGTATGGGCGTAGGTGCTGCCGTCCTCCAGCACGATGCGCACCTGCGCCTTGCCATCCACGGCCTGCAGCGCGCCGCTGTCCAGCTGCTTGCGCAGGGCCAGCAGCTGCGCGCTGGTCTGGCTGACATCGACATGGATCGGGTCCAGCTGCTGGATGGTGGCCAGCGCGGTGTCCTGGCCGGCGCTGACCAGCGCGCCCGGCGTGTAGGTGGAGGTGCCGATGCGGCCGGAGATCGGCGCGGTCACCCGGGTGTAGTCCAGGTTGATCTTCGCGGTCTGCAGCGCGGCGCGTGCGGCCACCACGGCCGCTTCGTTGGCCCGCAGGGTGGCCTGCGCATCGTCGGCATCCTGCCGGCTCACGGCATCGGCATCGACCAGGTTGCGGTAGCGCTCGGCCTTGGGGCGCGAGGAAAGCACGGCGGCCTCGGCCTGCGCCAGCGAGCCCTTGGCGCTGTCATAGGCGGCCTGGTAGCTGCGCGGGTCGATCTGGTACAGCAGCTGCCCGGCGTCGACCAGCGCTCCCTCGGTAAAGGCGCGCGAGCGGATGATGCCGCCCACCTGCGGGCGCACGTCGGACACCATGGCCGCGACGGTACGCCCGGCCAGCGACTGTTCCACCGCCAGCGAGCGGGTGACCACCGGCGTGGCCACCACTTCGGCGGTGTGCTGCTGCGGCGCCTGTGCGGGCGAGCAGGCGGCCAGCGCCAGGGCCAGCGCTGAAGCCGGCATCAGCCGCCAGGGCAGGCGGAACGAACTACGACGATCGAACACAGGCATCGGGCTACCCCATGGGCGTTTCTGAGGCTTGCCATGTTCGGTACGAAATTCGCAGCAATTTAGGAGATCGCCTGAACGAACCCCTTTTTCCTTGCATTGGGCCGGGCCGATGCGGCTAAGTAGTGCCCACCGAAGCCGATGCCCCTGCGCCGATGAAACTGGGTACGCCCGCCAAACTGTTCCTGCTCGTGCTGACCGCGTGCGCCATGGTGCTGGCGGTGAACGGCGTGGTCGGCCGCTATCTGTTCGAGCGGGGCTTCCTGGGCTACCTGAACGAACAGGGCGAGTCGCGCATGCGCGAGGTGCTGCCGCAGGTGGAAGCGGCGTACGACCGCGAAGGCAGCTGGGATTTCGTGCGCAACCACAACGAGGTGTGGTTCGAGCTGATGCGGCCGACCTGGGTGCCGGTGGCGGGCAACCTGCGTGCGCCGCCGGTCTCCGACCAGACCGGCGCGGTGCCGCGGTTTGCGCTGCTGGACCTGCAGGGACGTTTCCTGGCCGGCAATCCGCAGGCCACGCTGGATGCGATCAAGCTGCCCATTGCCGCGCGCGACGGCCACCCGGTGGGCTGGTTCGTGATGATTCCCTTCGAGAAAGCCATCGCCGCCGGTGATGTGCGTTTCTCCCGCGACCAGTCGCGCGGGCGCTGGGTGAACGGCATCACCTCGGTGCTGATCGCCGCGCTGCTGGCCTGGCTGCTGTCGCGCACGCTGCTGCGCCAGGTCGGTGGGCTTACCGGTGCGATCCACCGGCTGGCCGCGGGTGACCTCAGTGCCCGCGCCGCACGCACCGGCGATGACGAGCTGGGCCGCCTGGGCCATGACATCAATCGCCTGGCCGACACGCTGGAAGACACCGAACGCAACCGGCGCAGCTACATGGCCGATATCTCGCACGAGCTGCGCACGCCGCTGACGGTGATGCGCGCGCAGCTGGAAGCGATCCAGGATGGCATCCGGCCGATGACCCCGGAAACCCTGGCCACGCTGCAGCGGCAGGTGCAGCAGCTGGGCAAGCTGATCGACGACCTGCACGACCTGGCGCTGACCCAGGCCGGTGCACTGGCGTACCGCTCCACGCCACTGGACCTGGACGCGGTGCTGCAGCTTGCGCTGGATGGCATGCGCGGTCGCCTTGCCGATGCCGGCCTGCAGCTGCGGGCGATTCCCGCTGCGCAGCCGTGCCCGGTGAACGGTGACGAGCGCCGCCTGCAGCAGCTGTTCGCCAACCTGCTGGAAAACAGCCTGCGCTACACCGATGCCGGCGGCCAGGTGGTGGTGGCCGTGCAGCGCCAAGGCGACACGGTGTGCGCCATCATCGAAGACAGCGCGCCGGGCGTGGATGAGGACAAGCGCGGGCGCCTGTTCGAGCGCTTCTACCGTGCCGAGGAATCACGCAACCGCGCCAGCGGTGGCAGTGGTCTGGGCCTGGCGATCTGCCGCAACATCGCCCAGGCGCACGGAGGCACCCTGCATGCCGAAGCGTCCGCGCTGGGCGGCCTGCGCGTGGTGCTGACCCTGCCGGTGCGCGCATGAGTACCGGCAACGGCGACTGCATCCTGGTGGTGGAAGACGAGCCGGAGCTGGCGCGCCTGGTGCAGGACTACCTGCACGCCAGCGGCTACCGCACCGAATGGGTGGCCGACGGTGCGCAGGTGATGGCCGCCTACGCACGTGTGCAGCCGGCGCTGGTGCTGCTCGACCTGATGCTGCCCAACCGTGATGGCATCGCCCTGTGCCGGGATCTGCGCGCGGTTGGCGAGGTGCCGGTGATCATGGTGACCGCGCGGGTGGAAGAGGTGGATCGTCTGTTGGGCCTGGAAGTGGGCGCCGACGATTACATCTGCAAACCCTTCAGTCCGCGCGAGATGGTGGCGCGGGTCGGTACCGTGCTGCGTCGTGCCGGTGCGCGGGGCGCCGTGGCAGCCGGCCCCGCCCCCGGCCTGCAGCTGGATGAGCCCGGTGGCCGCGCATCACTGCATGGCCAGTGGCTGGACCTGACGCCGGTGGAGTTCCGCCTGCTGCGGACGCTGACCGCATCGCCGGGCCGCATCTGGTCACGTGACCAGCTGATGGATCACCTGTACGCCGACCACCGCGTGGTGGCGGACCGCACCGTGGACAGCCATGTCAGGAACCTGCGGCGCAAGCTGATGGACGGCGGCGGCAGCGACTGGATCAAGTCGATCTACAGCGTCGGCTTCCGCTGGGACGCGTAGCGCCAGCGCTGGGCGTGATCACTGCGGCAGCAGGGTGATGCGCGGGTGGCCGGCGAAAATCTCCATCACGATCTCGAAGTAGGTCTGGCCTTCGCCGCGCTCCAGCGCATCCAGCTGGTGGCGGATCACATCGGCGTTGAACGTGCCGGGCTGCTGCAGTTTCGCCTGCAGCCAGGCGCAGGTCGCGTCCACGCCCAGCGCGACGCGGCTGAGCGCGATATCGCGCCAGGCCACGGTTGCGGTAGTGTGCCCCTGCAGTGCGCCGTAACCGCCGTACAGCAGGTCGTCCAGCGCATCCAGGCTGGGCCCGAGCTGCCAGTCTTCGCCCGCCATGAAGACACGGTTGAACTCGGCATAGAGGCTGTCGATGTCGGTGATCGCACGTCCGTCGATCTGCAGGTGCAGGGTCATGCACGCACTGTAGGGCACGCGGTGCCAACGCCAGCGTCGCATCGCTGAACGCCGCATGGCCGTTCAGGCGCCGTCGACCGGTATTTCACCTTCGGTTGCCGTTGCCGGCGGGAGACTGGGCGCACATCGGATCACAGGAGATCGCCATGAACACGTCCCTTCGCGTACTGCTGCTCGGCAGCCTGTTGGCGGCTTCGTCGGTAGCCAGCGCACAGAGCTATGGCCCGCGCGATGAAGGCCGCAAGTTCAACGATGGCAGCCGCGTGGTCTGCAAGAACGTGGAAGTGCAGCGCAACTCGCGCGATCCCAACCGCATCGCCGGTACGGCCACCGGTGCGGTGGTCGGTGGCCTGCTGGGCAACCAGGTGGGTGGCGGCAACGGCAAGAAGCTGGCGACCGTGGCCGGTGCCGTGGCCGGCGGTGCAGCCGGCCGCCAGATCCAGGGCAACCACCAGAACAAGACCGGTGACCGCGTGGTCGAGCGCCGCTGCGAGCGCGTCTACCGCTGAGTACCCGCACAACCTGATACCCGCTCCCTTCCACGACGCGGTTCCTCGAACGCCGGCCCTTTGGGTCGGCGTTCGTCGTTGTGGGCGGACGTATCGCAAGGCGCGGCGCGGACCCTATACTGCGCCGAATTCCACGGATGAACGCCCTGTGAACGAATCACCTGCTGCCGAACCGGTCGTGACCGCTGCCGATACCGATGAGGCGCAGGAGGCGAGCACCCGCTTCGGCCGGCTGCGCGAGCGTACCGATGAGCTGGAGCTGTTCATTTCCGGCCTGCTGGCCTTCGCGCTGCTGGCCGTGCCGGGCTATCTGTTCGACATCTGGGCACGCAGCAGCCTGCATACCGAGGGCATGTACTTCCAGGTGCTGTGGTTCGTCTTCAGCATCAGCGTGGGCATGTGCTACGTGATGGCGGTTGCGCTGATTGCGCACCTGACCGTGCGCGGTTACTGGATCGGCCTGGTGGGCTTGAAGTCGCACTTCCCGAAGGGCATCGACTGGGACCAGCTGCCGAAGATGGGTCCGGTCTCGCGTGCCTTCATGCGTGCGCGCGATGGCGGCCTCGACGGCAGCATCCAGCGCGCCGACCGGCTGGCGACGATGCTGTTCTCGACCACGCTGATGTGCGTGCAGACCCTGGCCGGCACGCTGGTGATGGCGATCATCATCCTTGGGCTGGCGATGCTGGTCGGCGCGCTGTGCGGTGGCTCGGATACGGCGGCCACGATCTTCGTGGGCGTGGTGATGCTGGCTCTGCTGATGCTGGGGCTGCTGCCCACGCTGCTGGAGAAGTCCATTGCACGCAGGCAGGCGCGCGGTCGGCCGAGCGAACGCCAGCAGCGCGTGCTGCAGTGGGTGCTCGGTGCCCTGCAGCGGATACCGCTGATGCGCCTGATCCAGACCATGCAGTTGACGATCCAGAGCAACCTGCGCTCGCAGTTCTTCATCGTGGCCTACCTGGGCGCGATCATGGTGGCGATGCTGCTGGGTGGCCTGCAGGTGGCCGGCTCGGTGAAGTTCTCGCTGTTCAACCGCTACCAGATCATCACCGGCGAAGCGGTGGACCACGGCATGCTCAGCGCGCACTACGAATCGATGCGCTCGGCGCACGACCAGCTGCTGCCGTACCCGATGATTCCCGCCGACACCATCAGCGGAACGCAGCTGCGGCTGTTCATTCCTCACCGCCCGCAGCGCGACAACACGGTGGCGCGCACGCGCTGCACGCAGCTGCCGGGTGGGCGCAACGATGCGGAAGGTGCGGCGGCCGCGACCGCGGCGGTGGACTGCCTGGCCCAGCTCTGGACGGTGCAGCTGGACGGCAGGCCCGTTGACCTGCATGCCTTCGTACCGATGGAACGGCGCGACCTCGACATGCGCGGGCTGGCCGGTTACCTGCCGATGGCCGGGCTGGCACCGGGCCGGCACGACCTGCACCTGCTGTGGAATGGCGAGGGCCCGGAGCGCGGCGCGGACCGCCGGCGCGAGTACTTCATCCCGTTCTGGTACGCCCCGGACCCCTGATCGAGGCGCCGTGCAGGCGCCAGACGGCGAGGCTGCCGTAGAGCAGCAGCAGTACGCCAAGGGTGACCAGTTCGTGGCTGACATCAGCCAGGCGCGCATCCATCTGGTTCAGGCGCACCATCAGGTTGATGCCCGACGTGGTGGGCAGCAGCTGCGACAGCCACACCAGCGGCGGCGGCGTCATCGCCATGGGCCAGGACAGGTTGGCCAGGAAGAACAGCGGGATGGACGTGGCGATGATGTACTGGAACGCGCGTTCGCGGGTGCGGAAGAAGCTGCCGACGAACAGGCCGAAAGCCACCGTGGCGGCGATGAACAGCGTGCCGCCGAACAGCTGGCCGAGCGGATTGCCGCCGCGCGGATAGTCCTGCACCCAGGCAGTGAACCCGGCGTAATAGAACAGCCCGAACAGACCGATCAGGCCGAAGCCCAACGCCATGCCGGCCAGCGTCGGCAGATCGAAGCGCAGGCGTCGGCCAAGGGCCAGACGGCGCCCGCCGAGCAGCACGCCGATGCCCATCAGCAGGGTCTGGTGCACGATCAGCTCGGCCACGCCGGGCACGATGGCGCTGCCATAGCCTTCCTGCGTGTTGTACAGCGGCCGCTGCACCAGGGTGACCGGCGGCGCCTGCGGAGCACCCATGAACGCGGCCTGGGCGACGACCGCTTCGCGCCCGAAGGATCCCAGTGCATCGGCCACGCTGCCCAGCACCCAGCTGGCGCGGCCCAGGTAGGCACCGTTGCCGAGCAGGACCAGCTTCGCCGGATGGCCACGCAGGATGTCGCGCTCCAGGTTGGCCGGGATCAGTACGATGCCTTCGGCATCACCGGCTTCCAGCTGACGACGCGCGCTGTCGATGCTGGCAGGCTGGCCAACCACGCGGGCCACGCGCAGCGCATCCAGCTTGCGCAGCAGTTCGCGGCTGGTGGCGCTGTGGTCCTGATCCACGACCAGGATCGGCAGGTTGCCGGCGACCTGGTGCCGGTACGCGGCCGGGTAGAAGAACGAGTACAGGATGACCGCGCCGACCATCACCACGATGGCGTAGCGGTCCAGCAGCACCGCCTGCAAGGTCTGCCGCAGGCTGGCCCAGACCGTGCTCATGCATCGGCCCCCGCCGGCTGCGCGGCCTGCGCGCTGCGGGCGAACGCCAGCAGGCGCCAGCCACCGAGGCCACCCGCGATGATGATCATCAGCAGCAGCGTGGCCAGCGGCCACAGCGATACCGCCAGCGGTGCACCGACGAACTGCTGCTGGGTCTGCAGCTTGATGTAGGCGCTGAGCGGCAGCAGCAGATGCCAGATGCGGGTGAACAGCGGTGCGTCGATGACCGGGAAGGTGGCGCTGGAAAAGGCCAGCGCCGTGCCGATGCTGAGGCCCACTGCCGACAGCGCCGTGCCCATGTCACGGGTGACGCCGACGAAGAACAGGGCGTAGGCCGCGGTGGCCAGATAGAACAGGGGCTGGCCGAGCAGCAGCAGGAACACGCTGCCGGCGATGCCGTCGCCGCGCAGCCAGGCCAGGTAGGCCACACCCAGCGCGCCGTACAGCGAAAACAGCAGGACATACGGTGCGATCTTGCCGGCGAGGGCTGGCCACGGCGTGCGCCCAAGCCAGCCGGGCAGGGTGCCATCACGGATCTCGCGGCCCAGGCTGCCGGCCACTGCAAGCGCCAGCACCAGCGAAAGCACGGCGGGGAAGATCAGCGGCAGCAGGAACAGCTCGTAGCTGCGCGCGGGGTTGTAGAGGATGTCCGACTGCACGGCGATCGGTGCCGCGCGCAGCTTGCCCGGGCCGACCTGCAATGCGATGCGTTCGCGCAGCAGGCGTGCATTCCACGCGGCCACCGCATCACCGATGTCACGCGCGGCGGACTGGCCGGTGGTCATGTAGGTGGCGTTGTAATAGGCGAACACCGTGCCCTGCTGGCCGCGCAGCGCCTGCCGGGTGACATCGCGTGGTACCAGCACGATGGCGTAGACCTGCAGCTGGCGCAGCTGCGCACGGGCCTCGTCCATGTTCACCGGCTGGCTGGCCACGCGCACGCCGGGGCTGGCGTCGAGCATGCGCAGCAGCAGGCGGCTGTCGCTGCTGTGGTCCAGGTCGACTACGGCAATCGGCACATCGCGCATCACCGCGGGGCTGAACATCCACGCCATCAGCACCAGCATCAGCAACGGCAGCGCGGTGACCAGCAGCAGGTCGGCCCGATTGCCGCGCAGCGTGCGCAGTTCGCGCCGCCACGACGCCGCAAAGCCGCCGTTGCCCGGGCTCAGTGCGGGGGCCATGCGAACAGCACGCTCATGCCGGGGCGGAAGCCCTCGATGCGGCGTACCGGGCGCACCCGCACCTCGAAGCTGCGGACGTCGTAGCCGGAGGACTGGCGGGTGGTGCGCCAGGTGGCGTAGTCGCCGGCCGGATTGATGAAATACACCTTGAATTCGGCATCCTGGTCCAGTGCCGGGATGCTGCCGCGCAGGGTGCTGCCGACCTTCAAGCCCTGCATCTGCGACTCGCGCAGGTTCATCGACACCCACATGCGGTCGATGTCGACCAGGGTGAACACCGGATAGCCCGCCGGCACCAGTTCGCCCGGGTCGGCCATGCGCTTGTTGATCTCGCCCGCCACCGGTGCGCGGCCTTCCACTTCGGCGCGTGCAGCGTTGACCTCGGCCACCGCCCCCTGCGCCTGCTGCACCTGGCCCTGTGCCGCACGCTTGTCCTGCTCGCGTGCCCCGGCCAGCGCCATGTCGTACTGCGCGCGCGCGGCGCGGGCCAGTTCACGCGAACTGGTGGCCTGGGCCTGCGCCTCATCGCGCTTCTGCCGGGTCATCACCCCTTCGTTGAACAGGTTCTGCACGCGGCGCGCAGTTGCTTCGGCCAGGGTGGCACCGGCCTCGGCCCGCTTCCAGTTGGCTTCGGCGGCGCGGATGTCCTCGCTGCGCGCGCCCTCGTCGGCCTTGTCGGCCACTGCCTGCGCGGCGGCCAGTGCGCCGTGGGCCTGCTGTTCCTTGGCCGCCACTTCCGGGCTGTCGAGCAGGAACACGATCTGCCCGGCCTGCACGCGGTCACCTTCGCGCACCTTCAGTTCGGCCACGCGGGCGGTGATCTTGGCGGCGACGTTGAGGGTATCGGCGTCGGCCATGCCCTGGATCTGGTCGGCCGGCCGGCGCCAGGCCAGCCACAGGCCCAGCACCACCACGGCCAGCAGCACCACCACCAGGATGATGCCCATGCGGCGCTTGCCGGGCGGCGTGGTGGATTCGTCGTGCAGCACGTCACTCATGGTCGATCACCTCGTCCGCACGGCGCCGATAGTCTTCGAAACGGTCCATCTGTCCACTCACTTCCAACAGTTGCGCCAGGGCGATGTCGTACTGGTAGGCGGCCTGTGCGCGTTCGACGCGCGCGCCACCCAGGCCCAGCCGCGCGTCGATGACATCCAGCGACGTCGCCTGTCCCTCGCGGAAGGCCAGCTCCTGCAGGCGCAGGTTTTCCTGTGCCTGGGCGATGCTGCTGTCCAGCAGCACGAACTGCTGGCGCGCGCTTTCCAGTTCGTTCCATGCCTTGCGCACGCCGAGGGCGACCTGGTTCTCGGCTTCGCGCAGGCCGGCTTCGGCCTGTTCCTGCTGCGCGCGTGCCGCACTGATCTGCGCCGGCCGCGAGCTGGGCGAGAGGAAGGTGTATTTCACGCCGATGCCGAAGGCCCAGTCCGGGTCGGTCAGCATTTCATCGCGGCGGCGGAAGTCGTACTGGCCGAAGGCGAAGATCTGCGGCTTCAGCTTGGCCTGCTGCACACGCACGCCCTGTTCGGCCTGGGCAACCATCGCCTGCAGGCGGCGGATCTGCGGCTGTCGTGCCTGCGCGGTGCGTTCGAAGCTGGCCACCGGTTCCAGCGGCGCGCGCTGCACGAACAGCGGCGACAGCGGACGCACCTCGCCACCGCTGCGCAGCAGGGTGGCCAGCGCGGCCTGCAGTGTGGCCAGGTCATTGAGGGTCTTCTGGTACTCGCGCTCGGCCTTGTCGCGCGCGACGGTGGCCTGCAGGCGCTGCGCGCGGGTGGCGAAGCCCTCGCGTTCCAGCTTCTCCGCATCGGACAGGTGGCGGTTGAGGCCATCGCGCACGTCGCGGCGTACGTCCACGGCCTGTTCGGCCAGGCGCTGGCCGAAATAGGCCTGGGCCAGCTGCACGGTCAGCGACTGGCGCTGCGCCTCGCGTTCGGCGCTGGCCTGTTCGCTGGCCGCACTGGCTGCACGCTGCGCGGCCGGGATCACGCCGCCGGTGTACAACGGCAGCACTGCGGTCACCACAGGGCGGGTGCGCCAGTCGCGTTCGGTGAAGCTCAGCGGCGAATCGATGCCATAGGCTTCGGCCACCGGCGCGAGCGAGCCCAATGGCAGGGTGAGGGTCTTCTGGAACTGCAGGCGGCGCACTTCGCCGGTGATCTCGGGCAGGCGCAGCAGGCGCGTGGCTTCCTGTAGTTCCTGCTTGTTGCGCACACCGGCATCGGCCGCCGCCAGCGCATCGGAAACCTGTTCCAGCCGCTGCCGAGCCTGTTCCCATTGCAGGGCAGGGGCCACGGCTGGGTCGGCCGCCGTCTGCGCGACGCTGGTGGCCGTCAGCAGCGTGGCGCAGACCAGCAGCGGCCAACGTGCGCGGTGCCGTCGCGGGCAAGGACGTTGCAGGTGCACGTCGGGTCCGTCATCCGTAAAGAGTCCGGCAAAAACTAGTGGATGTGCCGTGAAGCCGTTGTCGGTGCGGTGCACGCCGCAGGTGCTTCAGCGCAGACGCAGACAACCCTCCGCGGCGCTGCGCAGCGCTTGGGTGATGTGCTGCAGCGTGCTGGAACGCACCGCGGCATGCTGCCAGTACAGCGGCACATCCAGCCATCGGCTTGGTTCGAGCACCACGACATTGTCTTCAGCCAGTGCCGGCGCGATCAGCGTTTCCGGCGCCAGGCACCAGCCCAGTCCGCGCGCGGCGGCTTCGACGAAACCGGTGGAGGAGGGCAGGTAGTGCACCGGTGGCTGCAGCCGCGCACGCGTGAGGCGGCGCAGGAAACGCGCCTGCAGTTCGTCCTTGCGGTTGAACACGATCATCGGCGCCACGGCCAGCGCATCGGCCTGCATGCCCTTGCCGAACCAGCGGCAGGCGAAGGCCGGCGAGGCGATGGCGTGGTAGCGCATCGCCCCCAGCGGGTGCACGTTGCAGCCCTTCAACGCGCGGCCTTCGGCGGTAACCGCGCCGAGGACGCTGCCATCGCGCAGCAGTTCGAGGGTGTGGTCCTGGTCGTCCATGCGCAGGTCGAACAGGTAGCCATGGCGCTGGTGCAGCTCGGCGATGGCGGCGACGAACCAGGTGTCCAGCGAGTCGTCGTTGACCGCCAGCGGGATCGGCGTGCGCGTGGCGTCATTGCCGCGCTCGGGCAGCAGCTCGGCCAGTGCCTCGGCCTGCAGAGCCTGCATCGGCCGCACGCTGCGCAGCAGGACCTCGCCGGCAGCGGTGGGGCGGCACGGTGCCTGGCGCACCAGCAGCACCTGGCCCAAGCGGTCTTCCAGCGCCTTGATCCGCTGCGACAGCGCCGACGGGCTGATCGCCAGTCGCCTGGCAGCGGCTTCGAAACTGCCTTCTTCCAGCACCGCGGCGAAGGCGGCCAATTGCGGGTGTACCAGGTCCATGCCGGGCCTCTTCAGTTTTTCTGCACAGGATAAAGAAAAACCAGCTGGCCTTAACCGGCCGCCGGCGCCACCCTGCGCGTCCTTTCCGATGTGATGGCAGTACTCATGTGGATTACCGCGGCCCTGGCCGGCCTGTTTGCAGGCGCCGGCCTGATCATCGCCATCGGCGCGCAGAATGCCTTCGTCCTGCGGCAGGGGCTGCAGCGCCGCCATGTGGGCATGGTGGTGCTGGCCTGCATGGGCGCGGACATCGCGTTGATCCTGGCCGGGGTGGGCGGCATGGGCGCCCTGGTGCTGCAGTGGCCGCTGCTGCTGCAGGTGCTGCGCTTCGGCGGTGCGGCGTTCCTTGGCTGGTACGGGTTGCAGGCCGGCCTGCGCGCGTGGCGCGGCGGCAGTGCATTGGCGGCCGCCAGCAGCGAGGGCGGCAACCGGCGTCAGGTGCTGCTGGCCTGCCTGGCCTTCACCCTGCTCAACCCGCACGTCTATCTGGATACGGTGGTGCTGCTGGGCAGCCTGTCCACGCGCTATCCCGGCGAGCTGCGCTGGGCGTTCGCCGGTGGTGCCTGCGTGGCCAGCGTGTTGTGGTTCTGCGCGCTGGGCTACAGCGCGCGGCTGCTGCAGCCACTGTTCCGCAATCCGAACGCGTGGCGCGTTCTGGATGCAGGCATCGCGCTGTTCATGGCGAGCCTGGCGTTGTTGCTGCTGCTGCGCCCGCTGTCGCCATGAATGACTGCGCTGCGCGCATGTTGTGTCTTTGTTCCACTGATGCGGTTTTCGACCGCACGCCCAGCACCGATAATGCCGCCCCCGCTGCGACCCCGCCGCGCATGCCGTAGTCCGGCAGCCCCCGGGTCGCCTTCGTTCTCGCAGTACATCCGTCCATTGGGCGGCATCGGTGTTCCATGAAAGACAACCTGCAACTCCTCCTGGCCCATCTCGGCCGCACGTTCCTGTTCGGCCTGATGATGGCCATTCCGCCGGCACTGGCCTGGCTGGATATCCATTGGCTGGGCGATGCGGTGGGCGAGTGGTCGCTGGTCGAGCTGACCCAGGAAGGCTTCCTCGCGGCGAGTGTCGCCGCCTTCGTGCGTCTGGCCGTGCGTCGCGCTGACGATCGCCGCTTTGCCGTGCTCGCCGCAGCGCTGTTTGCCTGCATGTTCCTGCGCGAGATGGATGAAGCGCTGGATCTGATCGCACACGGATTCTGGAAGTATCCCGTCGCGGTGATGGTGGCGGGTTCGCTGGGCTGGGCCAGCCGTGACTGGCGCAGCTCATTGCAGGGGCTGCTGCGGTTCCTGACCTCGCGCGCCGGCACGGTGATGACCATCGGCCTGGTGCTGCTGCTGGTGTACTCGCGATTGATCGGCATGACCTCGCTGTGGTCGGGCCTGCTCGGCGATCAGTACATCCGCGTGTTCAAGAACACCATCGAGGAAACCACCGAGCTGCTGGGCTATACCTTCATCCTGGCGGCCAGCGTGGGCTACGTGGCACAGCGCGTGCGGGAACCGCTGGCAGCGCGGCGCGCGCAGCCGCAGGCGCTGCAGCAGCGGATGCTCTAGGCCACGTCAATCGCGCACAGCGGCGTTTCGTCCGGGCGCAGGGTCAGCACGCGCACGCCCTGCGCGGTTACCGCCACGGTGTGCTCGAACTGCGCCGACAGCTTGCCGTCGCGCGTGTACACCGGCCATTCGTCCGGCAGCTGGCGGATGGCCGGCTTGCCCTGGTTGAGCATCGGTTCGATGGTGAACACCATGCCTTCCTGCAGTTCCAGGCCGGTGCCGGCATGGCCGTAATGCAGGATCTGCGGGTCCTCGTGCATTTCCTGGCCGATGCCGTGGCCGCAGTATTCCTTCACCACGCTGTAGCCATGGCTGCGTGCATGGCGGGCGATGGCGTGGCCGATGTCGCCCAGGCGCGCGCCGGGGCGCACCGCGGCAATGCCCTTCCACATGGCCTGGTAGGCCACGGTCACCAGCTTGCGCGCGGCGTAGTCGACCTCGCCCACCAGGTAGGTAGTGCTGGAATCGGCGATGTAGCCGTTCTTTTCCAGGGTGATGTCGAGGTTGACGATCTGCCCGCTGCGCAGCACGTCCTCATGGCTGGGCACGCCGTGGCAGATGACGTTGTCGATGGAGGTGTTGAGCACGTACGGGAAACCGTATTGGCCCTTGCTGGCCGGCCGCGCGTGCAGTTCGTCGACGATCATCCGCTCGACGAAGTCGTTGATGTCCATCGTGCTGCGGCCTTCCAGCGGCAGGGCGTCGAGTGCGGCAAACACCTGCGCGAGCAGGCGCCCGGACTCGGCCATCAGCGCGATCTCGTCGGGGCGCTTGACCATGGCCATCGGCTCAGGCCTGCCCGGGGGCCAGCAGCGGCGGCTGCACGCCGGCCGCGCGCAGTTCGCTGGCGACGATGTCCTGGAAGCTCAGGGTCGGGTTCAGTTCGCACAGCATGCCGACCCGGATCCAGAAGTTGGCCTGGGCGTTGATCGAGCGGCTGGAGACGGTGCAGGCACGACGCAGCTGGTCGTGCAGGGTGTCATCGATGTTGACGATGCCCATGGCGGACTCTCGAGAGGGGATATATGAAGCGTATACGGTTCATATAGTCCACTCAAGTCCGCGCCGTTCAGTCGCTGTGGGTGGCAAAGCGCAGGCGGTTGCCGTCCGGGTCCAACAGCAGCATCTCGCGGGTACCCCAGTCGGTATCGTGCGGCGGCTGCGGGATGGGCACGCCGGCGGCGCTGAAGGCGCGGAACACCGCGTCCACGTCATCGACCTTGAAGTACACCGCGCCGCCGGGCTGGCAGTCGCCGGCATGCTCGCTGAGGAACAGGGTCTGGCCCTCGCGGGTGAGCTGGGCGAACAGCGGCATGCCCGCGCCGAAGCGATGCTCCCAGTCGACGGCGAAGCCCAGGCCCTGCACGTAGAACGGCAGGGTGGTGTCGGCGTGCAGCATGCGCAGCTGCGGAATGACAGTCTGGGACATGGCGGCGGTTCCTGATGGGTAGAGTCGAGCTTGCTCGACTTTCCGATCAAAAGCAGTCGAGCAAGCTCGACTCTACCAAGGCCAGCGGCGGTCGAGCTTGCTTGGAGTCAGCCATCCACGCCGGGCACGCCTTCGGCCAGCGGTACGCGCGTACCGTCCAGCAGGCCGCGGCTGAGCGTGCCGTTCTCGATGAACAGCAGCTCGCCGTTCTCGCCGTTCTTGATGCTGCTGTCGATGGCGATCACGCGCCCACCATGGAAGGTGCTGACGTGCGGCATCGAGGTATGGCCGACCACGATGCGCTTCAGGTGCAGCTGGTCGAGCACGGCCTGCACGCCGCTGCTGTCCAGCTGGCCATCAAAGTAGCCGCGGTACCAGATCGGGCTGGTCTTGCCGTCGTACAGCGGCGCGGTGGCCGGGTCTGCCTTCACCTCGGCCTTGGGCGTGCCCAGCGAGGCCTGGTAGGCGGCATTGGTGGTGGCCGGGTCCAGCGCCAGCTGCACCGCCTCGGGGGAAATGCCGCCATGCAGGAACAGGGTGTCACCGATCTTCAGCAACACCGGGCGGGTGCGCAGCCACTGGCCGATCACCGAATCGCCCGCGTACAGCTGTGGGTAGCTGCGGCCCAGCAGCTGGGCGCTGCGCAGGTACTTGGGATTGACGTAGCGCAGGTCGTCGTAGAGCACCATGGTTTCGTGGTTGCCGAGCACGAAGTGCACCGCGCCGCCGGCCGCTGCGGCCTGCTGCTGCAGCCCGTACAGCAGCCAGAACGCCTCGGTCACCTGCGGGCCACGGTCGAACACATCGCCGGCGATCACCAGGGTGTCCTTGCCCAGCGCCCACTGGTCCTGCGCGTCGATCACCTTGTTGGCGCGCAGCAGCCGCACCAGCAGGCCGTACTGGCCATGGATGTCGGACACCGCAACGATGCGCGGCGTGGCCGGCAGCACCGACACCGAGGGCGCCACCGGCGGCAGCACGTGCACGCTGTGGGCGTAGCCGCACTGCGGGGTGAAATCGGTGCCTTCGGCAGCGGCCGGGAGGGTGCGCATCTGCACCTGGTCGCCGCAGATCCACTTCGCCCGCAGCTGGTCGCCGACGCGGAACACGTAGGGACCATCGGCGTCGACATGCTCGGCCGGTGCGGCCACCTCGCGTGCCTGCAGCGACGGCGCGCCCAGCAGGGCCAGCGGCAACAGCAGCAGGGCAGGGTGGAGCAGGCGGCGGTGCAGCATGGTGGGGTCCTCGGCGGGCAACAAAAAAGGCGGGCCCGAAGGCCCGCCCTTGATGCTACGCCGTTGCCGGCCCTGGCAGCATGCGCCGAAGGTGGGGGTCACTGTGCGGAATCGGGTGCCCGACGCCGCGTGGCGACCTCAGAACTTCGCGCGCAGGTTGAACAGCACGCGGCGCGGTTCGCCCCAGTAGCCCGAGTTGAAGAAGCCGACGTTGCGGTAATAGACCTTGTCGAACAGGTTGGTGACCGTCACGCCCACGCTCAGGTTGTCGTTGATGCGGTAGCGGCCCATCAGGTCGAACAGCACGTAGCCGCCCTGGCTCATCCTGCCGGTGGCGGTGACCGGGGTGCCGTTGGCATTGAAGCGGCCGGTGGGGATCGGCTGCATCTGGTAGATCTCGCTCTGCACGCTGAAGCCGCCGCCGACCGTCCACTGGCCGTGGCTGTAGGTGGTGTTGAAGCGCGCCAGGTGCATGGGGCTGGTGCTGGCGAAGCGGCTGCCATCGGGGTTGCTGCTGTAGCTGTAGGTGTAGCCGCCGGTCATGCTCCAGTGGTCGGTGATCGAGCCGGACACTTCGAACTCGCCGCCTTGGGTCGTGATGCCCTTGCTGGCGATGTAGGGCGAGCTGCCATCGGGCAGCTTGATCTCGCCGCCGTTCGGGTCGAGCTCGGCCACGTTGTCCTGCTTCATGTAGAAGCCGTTCAACGAGGTGTACAGGCGGCCGCCGAAGAATTCACCCTTCAGGCCGTACTCGTAGTTGCCGCCGGTGGTCGGGTCGAGCAGCTGGTTGTTGATGTCGCGGCGCGCGGTGGCCTGGAACACGTCGGAATAGCTGACGAAGCCGGTGATGCTGCTGCTGAGGTCGTACAGCACGCCCACGTACGGGGTCAGTTCGTGCGCGGTGGTGCGCGCGCTGCGGCTGGTGAACACACCGTTGACGTCATAGTTGTCGGTGGTGGTGCGGTAATCCGAATAACGCGCACCGGCGATGATCTTCAGCGGGTCGATCGGGTTCAGGCGCACGGCGGCGTAGTAGCCGGTCTCGGTGGTGTTCACCGTGTTCGACGGAATGCCGTAGTTGTAGGTGGTCGGCTTGCCGATGTTGCCGTCCCACTCGTAAATGCTGGGGAAGGCAGCGACGTTGTACGGGCGCGAGGTGATGCCGGCGCGGATGGTGTCCAGGTCGCGGTCGTAGTGGTTGATGCCCACGACCAGCTCATGCGAACGGCCGAACAGCTGGAACGGGCCGGAGGCGTACAGGTCGAAGGCATCCTCGCGCGTCTCCGACACCGAATACGTGTCGGCGATGCGCAGGCCCAGGCCGGTCACTGCATCGGCCCAGTTGCCGGTATTGGAGCCGGCCATCAGCAGCGAGTCGGTGTCGGTGGCGCGGTGGTTGTAGGCCAGGCGGCCGCTCCAGCCGGCGCCGAGCTGCTGTTCCAGGGTGGCGAAGTAGTTGGTGCTCTCGCGGTTCCATTCGTTCCAGCGCGCCGCGGCGCTGTAGGAGCGCGGCATGTGCGCACGCGTGCCGTCGCGGAAGTACAGCGGCGAGGCGCTCCACGCACCGCCATCGGAGCCGGTCTTCAGGTAATCGATGCCGGCGCGCAGGCGGGTGCTGTCGGTCAGGTCGGCTTCGATGACGCCGTACAGGCTGGGCGACTTGTCATGCTGGAAGCGCACCCAGCTTTCCTTGTCGGTGTAGGCGCCGACGAAGCGACCACGCACGCGGCCGCCCTTGCTGAGCGGGCCGGAGACATCCACTTCGGCACGCTTGTAGTCCCACGAACCGGCGCTGAGGCTGGTGCTGGCCTGGAAGGTCTCGGTCGGGCGCTTGCGCACCATGTTCACCGTGGCCGACGGATTGCCCGAGCCGGTGACCAGGCCGCTGGCGCCGCGCACCACTTCGATGCGCTCGTAGATGGAGGTATCGCTGAGGATCGAATTGCCGCCCGCACCGGTGGTGTAGTTGGTGGGGATGCCATCGAACATGAAGTTGTTGATGGCAAAGCCGCGCGCGTTGAACAGCGTGCGGTTGCTGTCGTAGGACTGGATGGTGACGCCCGGGGTCTGCTGCAGCACCTCGGAAATGGTGATGAGGTTGAAATCCTCGATGCGCTGGCGGGTGAACACGGTCAGCGACTGCGGGGTTTCGCGCAGGGTCAGCGGCAGCTTGGTGGCGGTGTTGGTGCCGTACACCTGGTAGCCCTCGGTGCGCTGGGTGACCATCACCCGGTCCAGTTCGGTGGTGGTCGGCGCGCTGTCCTGGGCAAAAGCCGGCGCGACGGCGCAGGCGAGCGACAAGGCGAGGGCGTTCCGGCGCAGGGCGCCAGAGGAAGGCTGATACATGGTGGAACCTCGGTTTCTAGATCAGGAACGTGAAGACGGGCGTGGCGCCGGCTTGGCCGGGCTGCGGAAACTGAGCCAGAGCACCATCGCCCCGGCACCGGCGGCGAGCACGCCGCACCAACCAACAAACCCCTGTGCGATGCCCCACGCGGCAATGCTGGCGAGCAGGCTGGCGAACAGCCCGAGCACGCCCAGCACCTGCAGGGCGAAATGCTCGCCGCAACGCACCTGCTGCCGCTGCCCGCCAATCAGGCCCGGCCGCACCAGGGTGAGCGAGGCGAAGCCCAGTGCGCGCAGGTCGCGCTCCAGCTCGCCTTTCACCCGGTTGTAGAAGATGGCCGAGCCCGCGTTGGCGCCGGCGGCGGAGTTCAGCACGAAGGCGCGCGCTCCCTGGGTACGGGCCAGGCGGGCGAAGGCCAGCGGGTAATCGTGGTCGATGCGATGGAAGGCCTCGCGGCTGCCCGCCTGGGCCATCGTGCTGCCCAGCGCGCAGATCACTGCATCCACCTGCGCCCAGTCCGGCGCATCGGGCAGGGCGTCGAACTGCAGCACCGGGGCATGCAGTTTCGGGTGGCTCAGGCCCAGCGGGCGCCGGGTCGGGGCCACCACCGCGCGGCACAGCGGGTCATCCAGCAGCATCGGCAGGGCCAGCCCGCCGACCAGGCCGGTCGCCCCCAGCAACATCACGCGCATACCCACCTCCCCTACGGCATCCTGTCGTCCATCGTAGCCGTTCAAGCCGTCGGCGGCCGCGCCGATATGCTGTCACCAGTCCCTGCCAGCCCCAGGATTTTTTGCCATGACGGACCAGCCCGACCACCGCCCTGCCCCCGGTACCGCCCTGGGACCGCCGGCGCACGTGCGTGCGGTGGCCGACGATGGCCGCGGTGACCGGGTGGTCCTGCAGGGCGGCACGGCCGTGGCACTGCAGCAGCTGTTCGCCGGCGCCGATGCGCCCGAGCCGCTGCTGGCCGCCTTCGCCAATGGCATGGCCACCCTGCCCGGCGAGCTGGGCGACATGGGTGACCGCCTGCAGTCGGCCCAGGCCAGCGCCGACTGGCCGCGCTACGGCCGGGCGATGCGGCAGCTGATCGACAAGTACATCCGCACCATCGAGCAGCACTCGCCCGATGGCCAGCCCGACAGCCTGCGCCTGTCCGAACAGCTGCGCCTGCTGCTGGGCGGCGCGGTGGTGTCGCTGCTGCTGCACGACCCGGACCTGCGCGAGCAGGCCCAGGCGCTGGCCGGCAAGCTGCGGCAGTGGCAGCCCGGCGCACCGCTGGAGCCCATCGAACAGGGCGTGCGCGAGCTGGGCCACCAGGTGGGTGTACGTGCGGAAAGCTGGCAGGAACAGCAGGCCCTGCTGCTGGAGCTGTTTGCGCTGCTGCTGGAGAACGTCAGCGAGCTGCTGGATGACCGCAGCTGGCTGCAGGGCCAGATCGCCGCGGTACGCCAGCTGCTGGCCGGCCCGCTGGAAGCGGAGTCGGTCGAGCGCACGCGCGCCGAGCTGCGCGAGGTGATCTACAAGCAGGGGCTGCTGCGCCAGGGCATCGACGATTCCAAGGCGGCGATGCGCGGCCTGATGGGCGAGTTCATCGAACGCATGGACGGCATGGCCGCCAGCACCGGGGAATACCACGACCGCATCGGCAGCTATGCCCTGCAGCTGCGCGAGGCACGCAGCATCGCCGACCTCAACCAGCTGCTGCAGGAAGTGATGCATGACACCGGCAAGGTGCAGCAGCAGGCCGCACAGGCGCGCGACCACCTGGCCAGTGCGCGGCAGGAAGTGGAGCGCGCCGAGCGGCGCATCAGCGAACTGGAACAGGAACTGCGCGAGGCGGGCGACCTGGCCCGCATCGATCCGCTGACCCAGGCCCTGAACCGCCGTGGCCTGGACGAGATGCTGCAGCGGGAAATGGCCCGCGCGGCGCGCAACAACACGCCGTTGGGCCTGGCGGTGATCGACCTGGATGACTTCCACCAGACCAACGATGCCCACGGCCACGCCGGTGGCGATGCGCTGCTGCAGCACCTGGTGTCGACCTGCCGGCTGCTGCTGCGCGCCACCGATGGCGTCGCCCGCCTCGGCGGTGATGAGTTCGTGCTGGTACTGCCGGAAACCCCGGGTGCCGACAGCATGGCCACGGTGCAGCGCCTGCAGCGTTCACTGGCCCATCGCGTGCTGACCGTGCAGGACAAGCGCGTACCGGTGCACTTCAGCGCCGGCCTGGCGCAGTGGCAGCCCGGCGATGATGCCGAGGCCCTGCTGCGACGCGCCGATGAGGCCCTGTACGTGGCCAAGCGCCAGGGCAAGAACCGGGTGCAGGCGGGGTAATCCGCCCTGGTGGGCATGGCCCGGCGGCGGCGGTTGGTGGGTGCCGACCGTTGGTCGGCACGCCCTTCAATGCAGCCGAGCATGGGCTCGGCTCTACAGCTTCCCGCGCAGCTTCTGGATGCCGGTCACCGCGGCCAGCACGATCGCACCGGCAACGATGCCGACCACCATGTTCGCTGCGGCACTGATCAGCCAGCCCCACTGCCCTTCGCCACCGAAGCCCTGCACCGCGTGATGCAGCGCGGGCACGTTGTGCACGAGGATGCCGCCACCGACCAGGAACATGGCGATGGTGCCGGCCACCGACAGGAACTTCATCAGCCACGGCGCGGACACCACCAGGCCACGACCGAACGCGGCCACCGCCCCGCCCTTGCGCGACAGGTACAGGCCCACGTCGTCCAGCTTCACGATGCCGGCCACCAGCCCGTAGACGAACACCGTCATCGCCACGGCCACCACCGACAGGGTCAGCAGCTGCTGGGTGAAGGCCACGGTGGCGACCACGCCCAGGGTCAGCACGATGATCTCGGCCGACAGGATGAAGTCGGTGCGGATGGCACCCTTCACCTTGTCCTTTTCCCACGCCACCATGTCCACCTGCGCATCAGCCAGCGCCTTGCGCCGCTCGGCCTGGTGCTCGGCGTCCTCATCGGCCGAATGCAGGAAGCGGTGCGCCAGCTTCTCCACGCCTTCAAAGCACAGGAAGGCGCCGCCGATCATCATCAGCGGCACGATCAGCGGCACGTTCCAGCCGCGGCTGTGCAGCCAGGCTTCCAGCGCGCTGATCGCCAGCGCCGCCGGCACCAGGATCACCTTGTTCACCAGCGAGCCCTTGGCCACCGCCCACACCACCGGCAGTTCGCGGTTGGCGTTGACGCCGGTCACCTGCTGCGCGTTCAGCGCCAGGTCGTCGCCCAGGACGCCGGCGGTTTTCTTCGCGGCGACCTTGGTGAGGATCGAGACGTCGTCGAGCAGGGTGGCGATATCGTCGAGCAGGGCAAACAGGCTGGCACCGGCCATGGTGGATCCAAAGAGGGGATGGGCGGATTCTGACTGATCCGGTGCCTGCTGCGGTAGCGGGTTCACTGCGTGCCTACCGCGCAGCAGGGACACTGGCAGGGTCGCCCTTCTGCCGGGCACGTCCGCCGGGCATGGCCCGGCGCTACCAGAGCAGCGCACCGCCCCGAGGAGTTCCGCTTGAGCAATCCGTCCACCGCCACGGCCAATCCCCCGCTGGTCAAGGGCATGAACCGGCGCAGCCAGATCCTGCGCCTGCTGATGCGCTACCGCCATTCGGGCGTGTTTTCCGGCATGAACCTGGATGCGGCCGGCAGCAACGGCGACGTACCTGCCGACGGCAACCCGGAGCAGTTCGTCAGCGACCTGGAAGCGCTGGGGCCGACCTTCGTCAAGCTCGGGCAGATGCTGTCCACGCGCCCGGACATGGTGCCGCCGGAGTTCGCCACCGCGCTGGAACGCATGCAGGAGAACGTGGCGCCGATCCCGGTCGAGCGCATCCACGCCATCGTCGAACAGGAACTCGGTACCGGGGTGAACAAGCTGTTCGCCTCGTTCGATCCCGAGCCGCTGGGCTGCGCGTCGATCGCCCAGGTGCATCGCGCGGTGCTGCACGACGGCCGCCAGGTGGCAGTGAAGGTACAGAAACCGGAAGTGGCCGCGCAGCTGCGTTCGGACCTGGAGGCGCTGCGCAGCTTCGCGCTGGCCGCCGACCACCTGACCCAGGTCGGCCGCCGCGTGCGCCTGCGTGACTGGCTCAACGAATTCGCCAAGACCCTGATGCAGGAGCTGGATTACCACGCCGAAGCCGAGAATCTTGCGCGCTTCGGCCGCCACCTCAAGCCGTTCCGCCGCCTGTGGGTGCCGCAGCCGCTGTGGGACTACTGCAGCCAGCGCGTGCTGACCATGGAACTGGCCACCGGCGTGCGCGTGGATGCCATTCCCGAGGTGCGCCGCACCGAACAGGCGATGGATCCGTTGGCCGCCGCGCTGATCCGTGGCTACCTGGACCAGATTTTCGTGCATGGCGAGATCCATGCCGATCCACACCCGGGCAACCTGCGGGTGACGCCCGATGGCCGCCTGGCGATCTTCGACCTGGGCATGGTCGCGCACATGCCGCCGCGCCTGCGCGAGCGCCTGCTGAAGATCCTGTTTGCCGCCGTCGATGGCCGCGGCGAGGAAGTGGCCGACGACCTGATCAGCATCAGTACGCGGCTGGAAGCCTTCGACGAGGAGCGCTACCTGCGCGAGACCGGCCAGCTCATCGCGCGCTACGCGGCCAGCGGCAGCTTCTCCGAAGGCCGCGTGGTGCTGGACATGGTGCGCATCGCCACCGCGGCGGGCCTGCGCACGCCGCCGGAACTGAGCCTGGTCGGCAAGGCCCTGCTGAACCTGGAAACGGTGTGCCGCCTGCTGGCACCGGATCTGGACACGCGCCGCATCGTCGAGCGCCAGCTGCAGCACGTGATGCGCGCACGCCTGAAGAAATCGCTGTCGGCAGCCAACCTCGCCAGCGAGGCGATGGAGCTGCAGCAGCTGCTGCGCGATGGGCCGCGCAAGCTGACCGACATCATGGCGCTGCTGGCCGAGAACCGCCTGCAGATGAAGGTGACCGGCCTGGAAGAATCGCGGTTGATGGAGAACCTGCAGAAGATCGCCAACCGCGTGGCGGCCGGCATCATCAGTGCAGCACTGATCATGGCCGCCTCGCTGATGATGAAGCTGGAGACCGGCTGGCACATCTTCGGCTACCCGGCCATCGCGCTGTTCCTGATGCTGATCGGCGTCGTGCTCGGACTAGGCATCGTGACCAGTGCCTTGCTGTTCGATCGGCGTGCACGTGCGCGTGAGGAACGCGGGCATCGTTGAAGAAGCGGGAAATCGCGCCGTTTTTTAATGAAATCACGTAACTGCTTTCACGCTGGTTTTACTTGAAACGCGCGATTTCACCTCATGAAACAAACAAACATTTCAGTCAGGTTCGTGCATGCACTATCGGGTCATCAGCCTGTCATGCATGTGTGCTTGAGGCAGCGCTGGTCGGATGGACACGCGTCGGTACGACGTCCATCACCACCTCCCGTCACTGCCGAAGCCGCTTATGCTCTGGATCCTGCTGCTGTCGCTGTTGCTGTTGGCCTGGTTGTTCCTCGCCTCCGATAAGTGGGTGTGGTGGAAAGCGAGCACGTTCTCGCTGCTGCTGCTCTCCCTCAGCACGTGGTGGTTGATCGACAAGCTCTCCGGCGATGGCCTGAATGCCGCAACGCTCTACCACCTTGGCGCCGACATGGAAGGCGCCGGCATCGCGGACTTCAAGGGCTATATCGCCGGCTACGTCGCGCTCGTCCTGGTGTCGCTGCTGCCGCTGTTCGCCACGCGGGTGAAGCGCTGGCGCCGTCCGGGTCGCGGTGGCGCATGGTTCGCCGGCTTCGCGGTGGTGTGGATCACCACGATCATGATCAGCCCGCTGGCACGTGATGGCCAGCGCCTGTACCAGCAGCTGCGCCCGGTCGATTTCGCCCGCATCGCCCCCGAATACCAGGTGCCGACGCAGCCGCTGCAGCGCCCGCGCAACATCGTCTGGATCTACGGCGAAAGCCTGGAACGCACCTACCTGGACGAGAACGTGTTCCCGGGCCTGATGCCCAACATCAACCGTCTCGCCAGCCAGTCGCTGGACGTGCGCGGGCTGGCCTCGGCCGAAGGCAGCGGCTGGACCATCGCCGGCCTGGTGTCCTCGATGTGCGGCGTGCCGCTGACCACCTCGCAGGGCGATGAAAACAGCATGGACCGCATGGGCAGCTTCCTGCCCAAGGCCGTGTGCCTGGGCGACTACCTGAAGCAGCAGGGCTACACCAACCATTACCTGGGCGGCGCCAGCGGCCGCTTCGCCGGCAAGGGCCAGTTCCTGGCCAGCCACGGTTTCGATGAAGTGCACGACCTGGAATGGTTCAAGCAGCAGAAGAAGATCGGCCGCGTGCATTACTCGCCGTGGGGCGTGCACGACGACGTGCTGCTGGACACTGCCTACCAGCGTTTCGAACAGCTCTCGCGCAAGGGCGAGCCGTTCATGCTGACCACGCTGACCATGGACACCCACCACCCCGCCGGCCATCTGCCGGTGGCGTGCAAGGGCCAGCGTTATGAAAGCAAGTACGGCAACATCAACATGCTCAACGCGCTGAAGTGCAGCGATCGGCTGATCTCGCAGCTGGTGCAGCGCATCCAGGCCAGTCCGTACGGCAAGGACACGCTGATCGTGATCGCCTCGGATCATCTGGCGATGCCCAACGACCTCACCGACATCCTGACGAAGCAGAAGCGCGAGAACCTGCTGCTGTTCCTCGGCGATGGCATTGCCCCGCAGCAGCTGAAGGCCGACGCCGGCACCACGCTGGATTCGGGTGCGACCCTGCTCAGCCTGCTGGATCCGCAGCTGAAGACGATGGGCTTTGGTCGATCGCTGATCGACACCCAGCGCGCGCCCAGCGCCAGCGTGGCGACCCAGCGCGATGGCGGCCGCGATTATCCGCAGTACCTCGCCTTCGCCCGCTCGCTGTGGCTGGGCGAGCCGACCCGCGAACTGAAGATCGATGGCGATGACCAGGTGGTGGTCGGCCTGCAGCACGTGCAGCCGCCGGTGCTGCTGGAGTACGACAAGGACTGGGGCCTGAAGTCGGTGTATCTGGAAAACACCTCGCGCCAGTTCGACGATGCCGACCCGGACAACACGCTGGCCTATGTGGACCGCTGCACGGCGTTCGAGGATGGCTCGGCCGACGGCGACTGGTGCGCGCTGCTGGTGAACCGCGACAACGGCATCAAGCTGTTCCGCGATGACGACCTGCGTGGCGGCATCGCGGTGGATGCACCGCTGGAATCGTTCCAGGGCCCGCGCCCGAGCGTGCGCCAGGCGCACATGATCACCCAGAAGGGCCGCCGCACCCGTGCGGGCCAGTACATGCTGGAACTGGTGGCGAGCCAGCGCCCGGACCGCGGTTTCTGGATCGAGGCGGTGTCGTCGCAGCGCAAGGTGGTACTGGCCCAGCAGTGGGTGCAGC
>DOKO01000475.1 GCA_003510825.1 Stenotrophomonas sp. | reverse complement strand
GTTGACCTGCTCGATGCCGGCCGACTGTTCCTGCGACGCCGCGGAAATCTCCGCCATGATGTCGGTCACGCGCTGCACCGAGGCGACGATCTCGCCCATGGTCGCGCCGGCCTTGTGCACCAGTGCCGAGCCATCGTTGACCTTGCCGACCGAATCGTCGATCAGGCCCTTGATCTCCTTCGCTGCAGCGGCCGAGCGCTGTGCCAGGGTGCGCACTTCGCTGGCGACCACGGCGAAACCGCGGCCCTGTTCACCGGCACGCGCGGCTTCCACTGCGGCGTTCAGCGCCAGGATGTTGGTCTGGAAGGCGATGCCGTCGATGACCGAGATGATCTCGGCGATCTTCTTCGAGGACGCCTGGATGGCCGACATGGTGGTGACCACCTGGCCGACCACGTCGCCGCCCTGCGAGGCGACACCGTGTGCACCGATGGCCAGCTGGTTGGCCTGGCGGGCGTGCTCGGCGTTCTGGCGAACGGTCGAGGTCAGCTCTTCCATCGAGGCAGCGGTTTCTTCCAGGTTGGCGGCCTGCTGCTCGGTGCGGCGCGACAGGTCGCTGTTGCCCGAGGCGATCTCGCCGGCGGCCGAGTTGATCGCGCGGCTGGACTGCTTGATGCGGGTGACGATCTCGCTCAGCTGCGCGGCCGTGGCATTGGCATCGTCACGCATGCGGGCGAACACGCCCTGGTAATCGCCGTGCATGCGCACGGTCAGGTCACCCTGCGACAGGGCCGCCAGCAGGCCGGAGATCTGCTCGATGCTGCCGGCGTTGGCGTCCAGCAGACCGTTGATCTGCTGGGCCAGCTGCAGGAAGAAGCCTTCCTTGCCGTTGGCATCGATGCGGCCGGACAGGTCGCCGGCAGCAGCCTGGGCGATGACGCGGGCGACTTCGGCTTCGACCTGCGCTTCCTGGGTGCGGTCGCGCCATTCCACCACGTAGCCGACGGTGTCACCGGCTTCGTTGCGGATGGTCGAGGCGACCTGGGCGAACTGCGCATCGCCGTACTGCATCGGGCGGCGGGCGACGCCGTGGGCCTTCAGGTTGGCCACCAGGGTGGTGTCCATCTCGCCACGGTGTTCCAGCACGGTCACCGGCTTGCCGACCAGCGACGCCTGCGCGTCGAAGTCCGGCAGGTCGCGGCGCACGTCGTCCTGGTACTGGACCAGGGTCTGCTGCAGGGCGCGGTTGCTGTAGACGATGGTGTTGTTCGGGTCGGTCAGGTACACGCCGGTGGAGCTGTAATCCAGGGCGGTACGGATGCGCAGGTTCTCGCGGGCGACGGCGGCATCGGTCTCGATGCGCTCGCGCAGGTCGCGCTGCATGCGCTGCATGGCCTGCATCAGTTCGCCCACTTCGTCCTGGCGGCTGACATCGATATGGCCGTCGAGCTTGCCACCGGCGACGTCGTTGGCGACCGAAACGGCGCCACGCACGCTGCCGACCAGGGCACGGGCGAACAGCCATACCAGCACCAGGCCCAGCGCGGCGCCGCCGAACAGGGCGATCACCATCAGCGTGGCCGATGCGGAATAGGTGGAGGAGGCCTCCTCGCGCGCGGCGCGGGACAGGCGGTTGTCTTCGGCGATCAGCGATTCGAGCGAGGCGGTGGCCTTGCGGTGCTTGGTGCGGGTCTCGCCGACGAAGGTATCGATGGCGTCGTCGGGCAGCTCCAGCTCCAGCATCTCGTTGACGCTGTCGTAGGAGGCGACGGCATCCTTCCAGTCCTTGGCGAAGGCGTCGAACAGCTTCTTCTGCTGCGGGTTGTCGATCAGGGTCGGGTACTCCTTGATCGCCTTGTCCAGGTTGGTGCGCAGCTCAGCCACGCGCGCGTGGGCGTCGGCCTTGACCTCGGCGCTGGCACGGACCAGCTGCTGGTACTCGGAGTTGCGGATCTCACCGATCATGCCGCGCATTTCGCCGGCCATGCGGATGCTTTCCATCCGCGAGCCCGCCAGCTCGGTGGTGACGTTGTTCAGCGAATGCAGGCCACGATAGGCGACGATGCCCTGCAGCAGCATCACCAGCAGGATGACGCCGAACGTCAACAGCAGCTTCGGCATCAGTTTGAGGTTGTTGATCCACGGCATGGGCGTTGCGATCTCCTAAGGCAGACGCGTCCGGGCGTCTTGCCCGGTTGCAGCAGACCACGCCGGCGAGGGGCCGGCGTGGTGATGGACAGCGGATTACTTGATGTTGGCCAGCTTCAGGCTTGCCGGCGAGCTGACTTCGATTTCAGCGCGCGAGGCATCGCGCTGGATCTTGCCCAGCACGCAGACGGTCTTGCCTTCCAGGCTTTCCAGCGGGAAGTTGAACTTGCCGCGGTTCTCGCCGGCGATGCGGGCCGAGAAGGTGTGGCGCGGGAAGGCGCCGCCCATGTACAGGAAGGTCGGCTGGCCTTCGGAACCTTCCGCGAAACGTGCCTTCTCGACCTTGCCGCAGACCATGCCGTCCTTGCCGACCGAGCGCGGCGCCATTTCCGGCGGGATCATGTCGGCCGACTGTGCGATGGCGGAAGAAGCAGTGGTGGCCAGGACGGCGGCCGAAACGAACGCAAGCAGGGACTTCATCGGGGTGATTCTCCGGGGATTGTGATGGTCGATCCGGTCCTGCGCGCTCCTGCGCGACCGGGTTCCTGTCCCCCTATCGGCATTGCCGCGGGGAACTGAAGGGCTCGGTTACAGAAACGTGAGGGAAGTCCGCTTGCTCAGGCTGCGGCGTCTTCGACCAGGCTGGCCTGGCCCATGTCGGCGCTGTCCAGCAGGGTTTCGATGTCGAGCAGGATCAGCATGCGGTCGTCCTGCGTGCCGATGCCGGAAATGAAGCGGGTATCGACGGCGGCGCCGAATTCCGGGGTGGGGCGGATCTGATCGCCCGACAGCGGGATCACGTCGGACACGCTGTCGACGACGATGCCGACCACGCGGTCATCCACGTTCAGCACGATCATCACGGTGAAGGCGTCGTAGGTCGCGTTTTCCAGGCGCAGCTTCAGGCGCAGGTCGATGACCGGAACGATGGTGCCGCGCAGGTTGATGACGCCCTTGATGTAGTCCGGTGCGTCCGGCACGCGGGTGACCGCGTCGTAGCCACGGATTTCCTGCACCTTGAGGATGTCCACGCCGTAGTGCTCGGCGCCGAGGGTGAAGCTGAGG
>DOKO01000369.1:363-18876 GCA_003510825.1 Stenotrophomonas sp. | reverse complement strand
CTGCGCAACTCGCCGGTGGCCATTGGCACCGTGCCGAGCTACCAGGCGCGTGAAAAGGTCGATGGCCGCGCGGATGAACTCACCTTGGACATCGTCCGCGACACGCTGATCGAGCAGGCCGAGCAGGGCGTGGACTACTTCACCATCCATGCCGGCGTGCTGCAGTGCTACGTGCCGCTCACCGCAAAGCGTGTCACCGGCATCGTCAGCCGCGGCGGCTCGATCATGGCCAAGTGGTGCCTGGCACACCGCAAGGAGAATTTCCTCTACACGCATTTCGAAGACATCTGCGAAATCATGAAGGCCTACGACGTGACCTTCTCGCTGGGGGATGGCCTGCGCCCGGGCTGCATCGCCGATGCCAACGACGCGGCGCAGTTCGGTGAGCTGGAGACGCTGGGCGAACTGACGAAGATCGCCTGGAAGCATGACGTGCAGACCATGATTGAAGGGCCCGGCCACGTGCCGATGCAGCTGATCAAGGAAAACATGGACAAGCAGCTGCGCGAATGCGGCGAAGCGCCGTTCTACACGCTCGGGCCGCTGACCACCGACATCGCGCCGGGGTACGACCACATCACCAGCGCCATCGGCGCGGCGATGATCGGCTGGTTCGGTACGGCCATGCTCTGCTATGTCACGCCGAAGGAACACCTGGGCCTGCCCAACCGGCAGGATGTGCGCGACGGCATCATGGCCTACCGCATCGCCGCGCATGCGGCAGACCTGGCCAAGGGCCATCCGGGTGCGCAGGTGCGCGACAACGCGCTGAGCAAGGCGCGCTTCGAGTTCCGCTGGGAAGACCAGTTCCACCTCGGGCTGGATCCGGAAAAGGCCAAGGCGCTCCATGACGAGACGCTGCCGAAGGATGCGCACAAGCAGGCACACTTCTGTTCGATGTGCGGTCCGAACTTCTGCTCGATGAAGATCACCCAGGATGTGCGTGACCATGCCGAAGCGGGGTGGCAGCGGTAACGCCCGTCCGCCGGTTGGCAACGGTAGCGCCGGGCCACGCCCGGCGAGCGCAGCGGCCTGAGTAGACCGCCGGGCATGGCCCGGCGCTACCACCACGCATCCACGCTGCACCGGCTATCCTCGCGCCATCACCCAGGGGAAGGACGCCATGCCCGTTGCCATCACCACCCGCTGGCTGGCCGTTGCCCGCCGTCATCCGTCGGCCTGGCTGCTGGGCGCGCAGCTGATCGCGGTGATGTTGTATCCGGCACTGGATGACACCGCAGGCGGGCGCGCCGCGTTGGGTGTGTTCGGCATGGCGGTGCTGGGGCTTGCGCTGTGGGTGGTGCAGCGCAGCCCACTGGGAACGTGGCTGGCGCTGCTGCTGGCGATCCCGTCGGTGGTGTTTTCCATTGCCGCGGCACTGCTGGACCGACCCGCGCTCGGAACCACGGCGCAGCTGCTGGAAAGCCTGCTGTATTTCTATACGGCAGGCGCGTTGATCGCCTACATGCTGCAGGACCATAAGGTCACCCGCGATGAACTGTTTGCCGTTGGTGCTACGTTCACGTTGCTCGCGTGGGGATTCGCGTTCGCATTTGCGGTCTGCCAGCAGTGGTATCCGGGCAGTTTCCAGGGCAGTGGAGAGGGTCCGCAGCGCAGCTGGATGGAACTGCTTTATCTGAGCTTCAGCTTGCTGTCCGGGGTGGGGCTCAGCGACGTCGTTCCGCTGCATCCACAGGCACGCGCATTGGTCATGCTGGAGCAGTTTTCCGGTGTTATGTACGTCGCTCTGGTGGTTTCGCGACTGGTCGGATTGACCATGATCCGGCGTCTCTGAAAATGAACCCCAGATAAAAATTTCGCGCCCAAAGGGGCGCGAATGATGTTGCTGCTTATGTGAATGCGTCGGCGAGAGAGAGCCTGATGTCCACCACGCATAGGCGAGGTAACCTGCATAGGCTAATATTCGCGCGCTTCGTTTTTTTTGCGGTATGCGCCGATGCTTTTTGCGGAATCTGGCTTCTCGCTGTGCCTCGGACGGAATCGTGTCGATTGGCAGTTGCCTCCGTGGCCCGTTTCAGACCTTTAGCAACACATGACCAGCGAAACCCAGCCGCCTGAAGCCGACCGCATACGGATCGGCGATTGCACCGTGACGTTGTCCTCGCGCGAGGTTGACGTCGTGGGTGCGCGTCGCCCGCGCCGGCTCACGCCGAAAGCGCTGGGCGTGCTGCGCGTGCTGCTGCGGCAACCGGGTCGCGTGGTCACCCGCGAAGAACTGTTCGCGGAAGTGTGGCCGGATACGCTGCCGACCAATGATGTGCTGACCCAGGCCGTGACGCAGCTGCGCAAGGGGTTCAGCACCGACCAGGACAACGGCCAGACCTACATCGAAACCATCGCCAAGACCGGCTATCGATTGCTGGTGCCGGTGCAGGTGCTGGCCGATGCCGTGCCTGAAGGTGCGGAGGACGCGGCATCGCCCGAAGCGCTGGCCGTCGATGAACCCGTGGCGGTGCTGCAGCCGGCAGCGGATGCGGCGGCGCGCCGTCGCTGGCGCTACTGGCGTCGTCGCCTGCTGCTGGCACTGGGCGTGGCGATGCTGCTCGCGTTGCTGGTGTTGACGGTCCTGCTGGTGCGGCGTCCGTCGCCGGTGAGCTCGCCGGTGGATGCGGCGGTGGAAGATGGCACCCGCGTGATCGGCAGCCCCGAACGCCCGTATCGCCTGATCACCGCGACCGCCGGATTCGAGACCTATCCCACGTTGTCGCCGGACGGTTCGCAGGTGGCCTATGAAGGCGCGAACGAGGACGGCAAGGGCGGGAACGCGATCAAGGTGCAGACCTCGGGCAACGCGCCGGCACGCCAGCTGCTGTCGCCGCCGGAAGGCGCCAACGATCGTTTCCCGACCTGGTCACCGGATGGCCGCGAGATTGCATTTGCACGCTTTGGCGCCAACGGCAGCTGCCAGGTGCTGGTGGCCAGTGCCACCGGCGGCGCGCTGCGCCAGGCCACGCGCTGCGATGGCACCGAACTGCTGAGCTTCGACTGGACGCCGGACGGCCGTGGCCTGGTGTTCGGCAGCATGGTCGGCCGCTACGCCCATCGCGGCATCCGTGTGCTGGATCTGCCCACCGGGCAGTGGCGGGCGATCGACTACGCGGTGGACGAGGACGATTTCGACTATGCGCCGCGCTATTCGCCCGATGGCCGCTGGCTGGTGTTCGTGCGCAATCCTCAGCTGGGCGATCTGTGGCGCGTGCCGGCCACGGGCGGCACGCCCGAACAGCTGACCAATGAATCGGCCGAGCTGCGTGGCTGGGCCTGGCTAGGCGATGGCCGCACCATCGTGTTCGGCCGCCGCGTCGACAGCGAAGCCCGTCTGTACTACCTGGACGTGGCACGACGCACTCTGCGTGATGCCGGCCTGGATGATGCGCAGTGGCCGGCGGTGTCGCGCCGCGGCGACATGCTCGCCTTCGTGCACCGGCGCGCCCAGTTCGGCGTGTTCAGGATGTCGGCGACCGGTGGCAGCGAGCGCCTGTTTGCCTCCAGCGGTCGTGACGCCCAGCCGATGCTGGCCCCCGATGGCCACCAGCTGGTCTTCAGTTCCGACCGCTCCGGCAGCTTCGCGCTGTGGTGGGCCGACCTGCAGCGACCCGATTCGTTGCGGCCGATCGAGGGGCTGCGCCCGGAGGCCCGGCAGGCCCCGGACTGGTCGGAGGACAGCCGCCAGGTGCTGGTGGTGGGGCGCGATGATCACGGCAACGCGGTGGTCTATGAGATCGCGCCCCGCGACGAGCGATTGCAGCTGCTTCCGGTGCCGGTCGAGCAACCCCTGCAGGTGCTGTACGGGGCGAACCCGGACCAGCTGCTGGTGCTCGAGCGCGACGCGGACCAGCACACCCGCCTGAGCCTGTTCGACCGCAGCAGCCAGCCGTGGCGGCGCTTGGCCAGCGTGGAAGGCGTCTCCCAAGCGCGTTTCGACCGCAGCGGCGGGCGGGTGGTGTTCACCCGGTTGGCGGCCAGCGGGCTGTGGTCGATCGATCCGGCCCTGGACCAGGCCAGTGTCCAGCAGATCAGCCAGGACCGGCCCAGCCGCTGGCGCTACCGGACCTGGACCGTGGCCGGGCAGGGCGGCGTGGATTACCTCGGTACCAGCAATGCCTGCGCCACCACCCTGGTGCGCCTGCGCGGCAATCACGAGGAGCCGGAGCGCTGCCTGGATGCGCAGCGACTCAGTGCCGGCAATGGCCTGAGCGCCAGCGCCGATGGAAACGACCTGTATCTGGCCCTGGCGGTCACCGACGGGGCGGACATCGGCGTCATGCACCTGCCCAAGGCGGCGCCGTCGCTGT
Source organism: Stenotrophomonas sp. (assembly GCA_003510825.1). Classification (GTDB taxonomy): domain Bacteria; phylum Pseudomonadota; class Gammaproteobacteria; order Xanthomonadales; family Xanthomonadaceae; genus Stenotrophomonas. The sequence goes on along the minus strand of DOKO01000369.1, from coordinate 14,560 downwards.
TCCCTGCCTTCAGCAAGTTGTTGATCTTCAACGACAATGGGCCTTCGTAATTTCTTCGTGACGCTCTCGTCGCGAATTCGTGGCGATCTCGTCAGACTTTCCTGACGCGGAAGCACCTGATTGGGCAAAACGGAGGCCTGTACTTGGCAAATCCGTGGTGCCCACATGCGTCAACTTTCCCTGGCCGATCGCGGCCAAACCGTGTCCCTCGACAAGGCCGTCGACGATGTAGCCCCGACCTGCCTGGGCGTTGCCCGCCTGGGCAGCCTGCAGACCGCCGGCGTCAACTTCACCGTCTGGATGCAGGTGCGTGGCACCTCCTGGGTGGAAGCGAAGGAAGGCCGGTTCCGGCTGCGCCAGGGTGAGTGGATCGCATTCGAGAAGGAGTCGCGCCCGCTGGTGCAGGCCGGCCGCAATGGCCTGTGCGTGGGCCTGAGCCTGAACCCCGAGGCGCTGCGGGTGCTGGCCGAGATGGCCGACTGCGGTCTGTACGCCGGCCGTGGCCGGATGAGCCGCAGCGACGCCCGCGTCGGCCTGCGCCTGTGGCGTGAGGCGCTGGCGAATGGCCTGCCGGCGCCGTCGCTGCGTCCGCTGCTGCTGCACCTGGCCGGTCTGCAGCGCAGCCTGGCCGACAACGTGCAGCGCTGCCCGGGCCGCTCGCGCAGCCGCAAGCGCCAGGTGTTCGGCCGCATGCAGCGCGCCCGCCTGTACCTGGAAGGCAACAGCCACCGCGTGGTGCGCATCGGCGAACTGGCCGAGCTGACCAACTTCTCCAGCTGGTATCTCTCCAAGACCTTCCAGAGCCTGTACGAGGAAAGCCCGCAGTCGCTGTCGGCACGCCTGCGGCTGGAGCGTGCGGCGGATCTGCTGCGCGACACCGACATGATGGTCGGCGAAGTGGCCGCGGCCAGTGGCTTCGACAACTGCTGCAGCTTCGCCCGCGCCTTCCGTGCGCGCTATGGCACCTCCGCTTCGCGTTTTCGTGAAAACGGCGCGAAGCTTCCGCCACAATCGGCAAAGTCTCCGGGTGTGTCGCGCAAATACAGCGCTGCAACGCAATCGTAACGTGCTGGGGTGTTTTAACACGCTGCTAACACGTACCTTGGAGAGATTGATGAACTTCCGTAATCCCGCAGTGCGGCTCGGCCTCCTGCCGGCCGGCATTGCGCTGGCGCTGACGCCTGCGTTTGCTTCCGCTCAGGAAGCGGCTTCTGGCACCACCGACCTCGATCGTATTTCGGTCACCGGTTCGCGCATCCGCGGCGCCGCCATGGAGACCCAGCAGCCGATCCTGACGATGACCCGTGAAAGCCTGGAAAAGCAGGGCTTCTCGAGCGTCGCTGACGTGCTGAACAACCTGACCTCGGCGGGTTCGCCGGCAATCTCGCGTTCGGAGTCCCTGGCTTCGGGCGAAAACGTCGGCGGCTACTACGTCGACATCCGCAACCTGGGCGCCGAGCGCACCCTGGTGCTGATGAACGGCAAGCGCCTGGGCGCGACCACCTCGGGTCTGCAGGACCTGAGCCAGATCCCGATGTCGGCCGTTGAGCGCATCGAGATCCTGAAGGACGGCGCGTCCTCGATCTACGGTTCGGATGCCATCGCCGGCGTCGTGAACGTGATCACCCGCAAGAACTTCGACGGTGGCGAAGCCCAGGTCTACGTTGGCCAGTACGGCAACGGCGACGGCGACACCGAAACCTACTCGATGACCCTCGGTGCCCGCGGTGAGCGTGGCAGCCTGACCCTGTCGGCCGAGTACAACAAGCAGGATCCGGTGTGGGCCAAGGACCGTTGGTACAGCCGCGATGGCGCGCTGGGTCCGAACTCGACCTCGGCTGACTGGAGCCCGATCAGCCAGAACAGCAGCTGGTGCAACCCGACCCTGTACAACTGTGCAGACGGCAAGACCGCTGTGTGGCAGACCCTGAACCAGGGCGGCAACCCGAAGAACGCAGCTGATTACCACGAGCTGACCGAAGACGAATACGCCAACGCCAACGAGCAGATGACCCTGCTGACCGGCGTCAAGCGCAAGTCCGTCTACATCAACGGCACCTACGACTTCACCGATTCGATCAGCCTGAACACTGACCTGCTCTACAACGAGCGTCAGACCTTCCAGCAGATCGCCGGTTACCCGTACCAGTCCGCTGCCAGCAACATCAACACCCCGCTGAGCGGCAGCAGCGCCTTCAACCCGGTCAACCAGGACGTCAGCTTCCGCCGTCGCCTGTGGGAAGTGCCGCGCACCACCGACAGCCAGCTGAAGACCCTGCGCTTTGCGCCGACCGTCAGCGGCTACTTCGACTTCGCCGGCAAGACCTTCGATTGGGACGTCGGCGCGCTGTGGAACCGCAACGAGTCGATCAAGACCAACCGCGGTGACATGAGCCTGATCGCCGCCAAGCAGGCGCTGGGCCCGTCCTTCATCAACGCTGATGGCGTGGCACAGTGCGGTACCTCTGCCAACCCGATCGCGCTGGGCACCTGCCGCCCGTGGAACCCGCTGCTGCCTTACGGCGTTGACGGCCAGGGTTCGCTGGCTGACAAGGACCTGCAGGACTTCCTGTTCCCGACCTTCACCACCCGCGGCATCACCAAGACCACCAGCTTCACCGCCAACCTGGCCGGTTCCATCGTGACCCTGCCGGCCGGCGACCTGGGCTTCGCCCTGGGTGTCGAGCACCGCAAGGAAGAAGGCAGCTACGTGCCGGACGCCTTCGCGCAGTCGGGCCAGTCCACCGGCCTGGGCCAGAAGCCGACCCGTGGTGAGTACGATCTGAACGAGGTCTACCTCGAACTGAACGTGCCGCTGCTGGCCGACGTGGCCTTCGCCAAGGAACTGACCCTGAACGTTGCCAGCCGTTATTCGGACTACAGCAACTTCGGTGGCACCACCAACAGCAAGTTCGGCCTGACCTGGCGTCCGATGGACGGCCTGCTGGTCCGTGGTACCTACGCTGAAGGCTTCCGTGCTCCGACCATCAGCGACCTGTACGGTGGCCTGAGCTCGAGCTTCGAGTCGTACATCGATCCCTGCGGTGTCTCCGCACCGGGTTCGGTCAACGGCAACGGCCCGTGCACCACCGCCGGCGTGCCGGTCGGTTACACCCAGGTCGGCCAGGGTGGCAAGGTCTGCTCGACCCTGCCGTGCCAGTCGGGTGACCAGTTCGTTTCGGGTGCCAACCCGAACCTGAAGCCGGAAACCTCGAAGAGCACCACCTTCGGCCTGGTGTGGAGCCCGCAGTTCGTGCAGGGCCTGGACCTGTCGCTGGATTGGTACAAGTACGAAATCAGCGACATGATCATCGCTGACAGCGTCGACCGCATCCTGCGCGACTGCTACGTGCTGGGCAACTCGGCCCGTTGTGCGGACGTTGTCCGTGCCGACGACGGCCACGTCAGCGCCATCACCTACGGCACCGCCAACCTCGGCAAGATGGAAACCGAAGGTTACGACCTGGGCGTGAAGTACCGTCTGCCGGAACTGGCCATCGGTCAGTTCAACATCGACTGGACCACCAGCTACACGGCCAAGTACGACGAGCAGGGCCAGAACAGCGACGGCGACAACATCATGATCGGTCGCGTCGGTGAACCCGGCCTGTTCCGCGTGCGTTCGAACGTTGGCATCAACTGGCAGTACGGCGATTTCGGCGTGAACTACACCGCTCGCTACTACTCCGGCATGAAGGAAGGCTGCATCGACACCGGCGAGTTCTGGTGCAATGCGCCGAACCACTACGCCAATGGCGAAGCTGATCCGCTGCGCAAGACCGGCTCCAACACCTTCCACGACCTGCAGGTCAGCTGGAAGGCACCGTGGGACGCCACCATCGCCCTGGGCGCCAACAACGTGTTCGATCACAAGGGTCCGCTGATGTACTCGGCCCCGAACTCGGCGTTCGCCTACTACGGTGGCTTCGACGTGGGTCGCTTCCTGTACATGAAGTACACCCAGCGCTTCTGATCCATCGAAGTGGTGTAGCAACACAAGGAGGGCGGACCGCAAGGTCCGCCCTCTTTCTTTGCGCGGCGCCTGCCGTGTGGCGGTCGCCCATGAAAAAAGGGCAAGCCTCGCGGCCTGCCCCTCGTTCTTTGCCGGCGCCGTGTGGATCAGGCTTCGGTGGGTACCAGCCCCATCAGGCTGTTGGCATGCTCGCGCCACTGCGGCAGCTTGTTCAGCACGCCGGCACGCTGCAGGTAGTCCTCGTCCACCGGGTCGCCGTTGACCAGCGCCAGCGCCACGTGCACCGCACCGGTCACCCAGAAGCTGCGGGTATTGGCGCGCTGCGGCTGCAGGTGGAAGGCCACCGCTTCGATGATCGGCATCGGCAGGCCCCACAGGCCCAGCAGGTAGGCACCGGCTTCGGCATGGCCCGGGCGCGGATCGTCGGCCAGCGCCGGTTCACTGCGCTCGTTACGCACGCCCGGCAGCAGCAGGCCGATATCGGCGAGCAGGGCGGCGGTCGCACCCAGCTCCGCGCTGGATTCGGGCAGCAGGCGCGCGGCCAGGCGCGAGGCCATCAGCGCACGCTGCTGCAGCGAATTGCGCTCGGCAGCCGACAGCGTCGGCGCGGAAAAGACTTCGCTGGCCAGCACCAGGTCGCGCAGCGTGGCCAGGCCCAGGCGGGTCACCGCGGTGCGCAGGTCGGCAATCGTGCGGCCCTGGCTGAAGAACGCCGAATTCGACAGTTGCAGCACCTTGGCCGCGATCGCCGGATCGGCGGCCACCAGCTTGGCCACGTCGGCACTGTCGGTGTCGTCGTCATGCTCCAGCGCCTGGGTCAGGCTCAGGTACAGGTGCGGCGGCGAGGGCAGCTTCTCGATACGGCCGATGGCATCGCGCAGGCGCGGGCTGTCGAGCACCTCGCGCAGCTCTTCCAGGCTGGTCAGCGCTTCCAGCAGCACTTCCGGCGCCAGCGGCAGCGGCAGGAAGCGGTGGGCCACGCCGATCAGGCGCGCCGGCGGCGGCCGGTTGCCATGCTGGGCATCGACCAGTGCGATACGGATGGTTTCAGGCCGCAGCGTGCGGATCTGACCGAGCAACGTGGTTGCATTGAGGTCGGGCAGCTGCGGGCAGACGATCACCGCATCCACGCCCTGCGCCGCCACCGCGGACATCGCAGTGTGGCCATCGAAGGCGGTCAGCGGTTGCCATTCTTCCCCAAGATCGGCAATGAACTCGCTCAGCTCAGCCGGCAGGCTGGCTGAATCCCCAACTAGCAGAATACGCACGACACATTCCCCTGGCTGTCTCGACGGCGCGCGTCGATGACGTGTGAAGTGACGCAATTTACCTAATACGGCGCCAACAGTGATGGGCCGCAGTGTTGAAACGTGACCAGCATCGCTCCGGCGCGCAGCACCGGAGCGAACCTGTTCAGACTCAGGCCTTGCTGTCGAGGTGGCGCTGGTGCGCCTCGATCAGGATCTGCTTGGCCTCGGCCGCGCCACCCCAACCGTCCAGCTTGACCCACTTGCCCTTTTCCAGGTCCTTGTAGTGCTCGAAGAAGTGGCCGATGCGCTCCAGCCAGTGGCTGGACACCTGGGCGATGTCTTCGACGTGGGCGTAGCCGCTGAAGATCTTCGAGACCGGCACGGCCAGGATCTTCTCGTCGCTGCCAGCCTCATCGCTCATCTTCAGCACGCCGACCGGACGGCAGCGCACGACCGAACCCGGGACCAGCGGCAGCGGCAGCACCACCAGCACGTCGGCCGGGTCGCCATCGCCACACAGGGTGCTCGGCACGTAGCCGTAGTTGCACGGGTAGCGCATCGGGGTCGACAGGATGCGGTCGACGAAGATCGCGCCGGTTTCCTTGTCCACTTCGTACTTCACCGGCTCCGAGTCCTTCGGGATCTCGATGATGACGTTGATTTCTTCCGGCGGGTTCTTGCCGGGCGAGACGAGTTCCAGACCCATGGTGTGCTCCAGGTGGGGGATGTGGACGGATAGCCCACCATTTTATGCCTTTGCCGGGCGCTGTGCAGGGTAGGGCGGGGCCGACCTTCGTAGTGGCCGCCGGAGGAGGCCCTGGAGCGGGGTTTCCCGATGGGGGCGGAGCGTGGGGCGGCGCAGGCTCGAGCTTCATTCCCGAGGAGCACCGCCATGACCTGGATACGCTGCTGTGGCCTTGCCGTACTGCTGTCCGTCGCCCCGCCGGCGGTGGCCGGCAGCCATGTCGACCTGGTCGATTTCCCCACCAGCGAAGCCAACTGGGACCGCTTCTACGACCTGGAAGCGGCCCTGATGCGGGGCTTCGACCACATCTGCGCCGACACGATCTGCGCGGGCGACTACAGCAACTACCGGGTCATGCAGGTGCGCTGCGCCGTGCAGCTGGCGGCGGCGGTGGTCACCCGCTGCGCCTGGGTGGTGGCGGCCAGCGAGCTGCGCGTGCAGCCCGCCACCGGCGAGGTGCAGGTGGACAACGGCCGCTGGGTCTGCCCGGTCGATCTCCTGCCCGGGGTGCCGGTGGAGCAGTTCCATGCGGCGCTGTCAGGCCCGGACGGAGTGGAGGCACCGTTGCCGGGGCTGGGCCGGGGCCTGTTCGATGGCCTGCTGGGCTGCCTGCAGGGGCCGGGCAACGCTGGGAGGCAGGGATGATGGACGCGCCACGAATGATGATGGGACTGCTGCTGTGCCTGGCCAGCGTGCCCGCCCTCGCCGCTGATCGCTACGTCGATGCGCGCCTCTACCCGGACCCGGCCAGCGGCTGGGAGCGCTTCCGCAGCGTCGAGCGCGCGCTGGTGGCCGGCTTCGATGACGTCTGCGGGGACACCTTCTGCGAGGGCGAGTACTACAACCTGCAGGCCATGCGCCTGCGCTGCGCAGTGGAGCGGGCCAGTGGCCAGGTGGCCGGTTGCACCTGGACCTTTGCCGGCAGCAACAGCTCGGTGCTTGGCGACGGCAGTATCGATGTCGACCTGCGCAGCTATGCCTGCGCATTGCCGCTGGCCGCGGGCACGCCGCTGGAGAGTCTGCTGCAGGCGCTGGAAGCCGTGCCGCCGCGCGATGCCATCGATGTGCCGTTGCCCGGCACCTCGACCAGCGTCTACGACGGGCTGACTGACTGCCTCTGAGGAGACCGATCATACGCAAACGTGACTGATTCGCATTTACGGAGTAGCATGCGCGCCGCCCCCGTCCGTCCCGTCCTCGCGCATGCCTTCCAATGCCGCCACCCTCACCGAACTGCTGATCCGCGAACGGCCGGCGCTGCTGCGCCGGGTGCAGCGCATCCTGGGCGGCGACAGTGGTGCCGAGGACGTGATCCAGGCGGTCTGGTTCAAGGCCCGTGGCGTCGACAACCAGCAGAGCATCGACAACCCGCGGGCCTACCTGTACCGCCTGGCGATCAACCTGGCCACCGATCATGGCCGCGAGTCGACGCGGCGCAACCGCCTGCTGGCCGAGCACTACCTGTGGGAAGAGGAGGACGAGGTGTCCACCGAGGAACAGGTGATGGCCCAGGACGAGCTGCAGCGGGTGCTGGACGCGGCCGGGCACCTGCCCGAGCCGACCCGCAGCATCTTCCGCCTCAACCGGCTGCAGGGCCTGACCCAGGCCGAGATCGCGCGCCGGCTGGGCGTCTCGGTGACCACGGTGGAGAACCACGTACGCAGCGCCCTGGCACGGTTGGCCTGGGCCCGCGAGGGCCGATGATCGATCGCCCTTGGGGCCCGCTGCGCTTCAAACGTCTTGATCCATGGGCCGCACTGCGGTCCCGTCCTTTCCACCGCGCCTGACCGCGACCGCCTGCCAGCCGATGAGCCCGCATTCCCCTTCCAGCGCCCGCGCAGACGACCCCGTGGCCGAACAGGCCCGGGACTGGATCGTGTTCCTGGCCTCCGGCGAGCACAGCGATGCGCGCATGCGGGACTTCGAGGCATGGCTGGCACAGCCGGGGCATCGCCGTGCCTTTGAGCACGAGCGGCGCCTGTGGCGCAGCCTTGCGCCGGCACCGGTGGCATCGGTCACCGCCACACCGCATTCCCCGCTTCGCGCGCGTGCGCGTCCCCGCCAGCGTCGCCTGCACTGGGCGGCCGCCGCCGCGGCGGCTGTGGCGCTGCTGGTGACCGCACCCGATGCATGGCTGCGGCTGCAGGCCGACCATCGCAGCAACCACCAGGTGCAGGCGGTGCAGTTGCCCGATGGCAGCCGCGCGGTGCTTGATGCTGACAGCGCCATCGCCGTGCACTTCGATGCACACGCGCGCCGCATCGAGCTGCTGCAGGGGCGTGCCTGGTTCGAGGTGACGGCCGATGCGCAGCGACGCTTCAGCGTGGCCGCCGGCAACGGCGTGGTCGAAGACATCTCCACCGCGTTCACCGTGGCCCGCCTCGACGACTCGGTGGAAACCGAAGTGGGGCAGGGCCGTGTGCGCGTGGCCAATCCGGTGGATGGCGGCTGGACCTACCTGCAGGTGGGGCAGCGTGCGAGCTACGGCGCGCACAGCGGCGTGACCCGCCTGGCCGACGTGGCGGCCGACCGCGTCGGCGCCTGGCGCCAGGGTGAGCTGCTGCTGGACGAAACCGCCGTGGCCGAGGCCGTGCAGGAAGTGGGGCGCTATCGCCGTGGCCCGACGTTCGTGCGCGGTGACCTGTCGCGCCTGCCGGCGGTCAGCGCGGCGCTGCGCATCGACCAGCCGGAACAGGCACTCGATGCGCTGGCCGCGACCGCCGGCCTGCAGGTCACCCGCCTGCCGTTGGGCGTGGCCATCGTCCACCGGTAGATCCACGCCATGCGTGGATGAATTCACCTTGGGGTTCCAACCACCCCATTCGTCTTACCCCACGAACGTACCCGCCGCCGCCACGTACGTCGCTGTGTCCGCGCCTGCGCGGATGACGCCGCGCCCGCGGCTCCGTTCCCCTCACAGGTTTCCCATGTCCGACTTCCGTCGTCCGGGCCGCGCACTGCGCCCGTCCCGTCTGTGCATCGCCCTGCTTGCCGCTGGCCTGGCCGGCACCGCGCCGACCGTTCTGGCCCAGTCCAGCACCACCGCAGCCGCGGCCCTGCTGCGCTTCGACATTCCTGCCCAGCCGCTGGATGCCGCGCTGCGCACCTACATGCGCCAGTCCGGCGTGCAGGTGGCCTACCCGGCCACGCTCGGCAACGGTGTCACCTCGCAGGCGGTCAGTGGCACGCTGTCGCCCAGTGATGCGCTGTCGCGCCTGCTGCAGGGCAGTGGCCTGGTCGCACGCCGCGTCGGCAGCGATGCGGTCACCCTGGAAGCAGCGCCGGCCCAGGCCGGCAGCGGCGTCATCGTCACCGATACGCTCAGCGTGTCCGGCGAGCACATCGAAGGCGGCGCGGTCAGCGACGAAGCACGGCTGCTCGACACCTATCGCAGCGTCGGTTCGAGCACCACGATCAACCGCACCCAGCTGGAGCGTTTCCGCGGCACCTCCAACGGCGACATCGTCAAGGGCGTGGCCGGCGTCACCGCTGGCGACCCGCGCGTCGGCAACGGCTTCGACGTCAACATCCGCGGCATCCAGGGGCAGAGCCGCGTGCCGGTCATCATCGACGGCGGCCAGTCCAGCATGGACACCTACCGTGGCTATGCCGGCCAGTCGCAGCGCACTTACCTGGACCCGGACCTGATCTCCCGGCTGACCATCACCAAGGGCCCGAGCCTGCAGGCCAATGCGTCCGGCGGCATCGGCGGCGTGGTGGAAATGGAAACGCTGAACGTCGATGACGTCCTGCGCGAGGGCCGCGACGTCGGCGTGCGCGTGCGTGGCGGCCTCGCCAACGGCAGTGCCAACAACCTGCCCGGTTACGACGCCGCACCGCGCAGCGACCGCAGCGCCACCGGCAGCCAGTTCTTCAACGTCGCCGCTGCCAAGCACTGGGACAACTTCGACCTGGTCGCGGCCTACGCGTACCGCGACAACGGCAACTACTTCGCCGGCAAGCACGGCTACGACGATTTTCCGCAGACCCGTCGCACGCTGGCACCGCTGAACCCGCCGCGCACCGAAGTCTTCAACACCTCCGCGCGCTCGAAGTCGGCGCTGCTCAAGGGCACCTGGCGCATCGACGATGTGCAGACCCTGGAACTGGGCTACCGCCGCTATGAAGGCACCGCCGGCGAGATCATGGCCTCGCAGATCATCCGCGTCGACCGCGACCGCGTGCCGCAGTGGGACCCGGGCCACGTCGACATGGACAGCTACAGCGCGCGCTACCGCTTCAACCCGGACAGCGACAAGATCGACCTGCGCGTCAACGCCTGGTACACCGACACCGACAGCGTGATGTACAACAGCCTGACCGGCATCACCCCGTGGTACTACGACCGCCGCACCGAGTGGTACGACGCGCCGAGCTTCAGCGGCAACCCCGGCTACAAGGACGCCTACCGTAACCCGCTGCGGCAGAAGCGCTTCGGCCTGGATGCCAGCAACACCTCGATCTTCGACACCGATGCCGGCCGCTTCACCCTGGATTACGGCCTGTCCTACAGCGATGAGGACATCGCGCCGGGCAGCTCCGCGCCGATCATGCACGACGATCTGGTCAACAACCGTTTCCTGCGCAATGCCGAGCGCAAGGAATACAGCGCCGTGGCGTCGTTGAAGTGGGCGCCGGACGAGCATTGGGAAGTGCAGGCCGGTGGCCGCTGGAACCGCGTGGACGTGCACGACCGCAACCGCCTGGCCACCCCGGACAAGTACGAGGTACAGGGCCAGTACCGCTATACCGAACTGCTCAACGGCGACCCGAACCTGCCGTCGTGGCGGGCCAAGCGCATCGCGCTGCTGAACTGGTACCCGGATGCCAACGGCGATTTCACCAAGGCCTCGCTGCTGGCCTCGCCCTACGAGCGTGGCACGGTGGCCGACATCGGCGGCTGGAACTTCTACGACGCCGATGCTGCCGAAGACCTGGAAGTGCCGGTCAGCTGGACCTGGTCCAAGCCGATCCGCCGCCGCGACAGCGCGTTCTCGCCGACCGCCAGCGTCGCCTTCCGCTTCAGCGAAGACAGCATGGTCTACCTGAAGTACGCCGAAGGCACCAAGCTGCCGAGCCTCTTCGAAACCACCCTGGGCCTGTTCACCGCCGCCAAGCCGGTGGGCGAACTGAAGCCCGAGCGTGCGCGCAGCTGGGAACTGGGCGCCAGCACCATCCACCATGACCTGTTCACTGCCGGTGATCGCCTGGCGCTGAAGCTGGCCTACTTCGATACCCGTATCGACGACCTGATCACCCGCGACTACCGCACGCTGTCGGCCGGCCTGATCCGCAACGTCGACCAGTTCAAGGTGTCGGGCATGGAGTTCCAGTCCAGCTATGACAGCGGCAAGCTGTTCGCCGACCTGTCGGCGCACTACTACTTCAAGGCCAAGACCTGCGCGCCGGACATCGCCGCCGAGCGTCGTGCCTATGGCGTGCAGCGCAAGATCGAAGAACTGGCCAACACGCCCGACTGCGTCGATGGTGGCTTCGAAGGTTCGTACTCGAACACGCAGAACCCGCCGCGCTACATGGTCAACCTGACGGTCGGCTCGCGCCTGTTCGACGAGCGGCTGACCTTCGGTACCCGCGTGGTCCATAACGCCGGCCCGATCAGCAAGCTGGACAAGGAATGGAACGTCGGCCTGTCGGCGATCCAGCAGCTGTACCGGCCGACCACCCTGGTGGACGTGTTCGCCAGCTGGAGCTTCAACGACCAGCTGTCGGTGGAAGCCAACGTCGACAACCTGACCGACCGCTACTACCTGGACCCGCTGGCCCTGGGCGTGATGCCGGCCCCGGGCCGCACCGCGCGCCTGGCGATCACCTGGAAGTACTGACCGGTCATCCACGAACAACCGGGGTCGGATCCCTTTCCGCAGGAAAGGGCTCTGACCCCGGCACGTCGGTAGCGCCGGGCCATGCCCGGCGTTTCTTCCCGCGCGCTTACAGCCCGGTTGCAGCCTTCACCGCTTCCTCGTGCAGCGCTTCATTCAGCTCGTCCACCACGGTGGTCCAGGCCGCATCGGCCTGCAGCGACTCGGCCAGGAACTGGCGCTGCGCATCGCTCCAGAACGGGGCGTCGGTCACTTCCACGTCCGTGGCCAGCTGGTGCTGGGCGATGAACCCGGCGATGGCCTCGGCGCTGGCATCCAGGCCCAGCTGCAGGAACAGGTTGGTCATGCTCGGTTCGGTGGTGATCATCGGAAACTGCCTGGCAGGGGAAAGGTAAGCTGCATTATCGACGCATGCCGTCTTGGGGGAACCCCCTCGTGGCACGTCTCATGATCGACGCTTCCCCCTGGCACTCCCCGATGACCGCGACAACTTCCCCCGACGACAGCCGCAGCGTGCGCCTGAAGGCCGCCACCCGTGACAGCCATGGCGCCCTCGACAAGCGCATCATGGCCGGCGACATCTTCGCCGACCGCGGCAACTTCGCCCGCTTCCTGCGCGTGCAGTACCGCTTCCACCGCAGCATCGACGCGCTGTATGCCAGCCCTGCGCTGGACGCACTGCTGCCGGCCCTGCATGAACGCCGCCGCCTGCAGCAGGTGCGCAGCGACCTGCAGGACCTGGAACAGAGCCTGCCCGGCCAGGACATGGCGCCGCTGGCCGCCGACCTGCCGCTGCCGGCCGCACTGGGCTGGCTGTACGTGGCCGAAGGCTCAAACCTGGGCGGCACCGTGCTGTACAAGATGGCCGCCGCGCTGGGCCTGGACCGCGATTTCGGTGCCCGCCACCTGGCCGCGCACCCGGATGGTGCCGCCCGCCATTGGCGCGAGTTCACCGCGGCGCTGGACGCGGTGCCGCTGTCGGCCGAGCAGGAACAGCAGGTGATCGATGCCGCCGACGCCGCCTTCCGCAGCGTGCACGGCCACGTTGAAGTGGAATTCGGCGCATGAGCGGCCACCGCTGATGCGCTGGCTCTGGTTCGCGCTGGGCTGGCTGATGGTCGGCCTCGGCGTGATCGGTGCACTGCTGCCGGTGATGCCCACCACCATCTTCCTGATCCTGGCGGTGGGCTGCTTCGCCCGCAGTTCGCCGAAGTTCGAGCAGCGCCTGCTGGCGCATCCGCGCTATGGCCCCTCGCTGCGCCTGTGGCGCGAGCAGGGCGCGGTGTCGCGCAAGGGCAAGGCCTTTGCCAGCGCCGGCATGGCCGTGGGTTTCGTCCTGTTCTGCTGGGGCGCGCACCCCTCCTGGCGCCTGCTGCTGGGCGTGGGCCTGTTCTTCGCGGCCAGCGCCGGCTATGTGCTGAGCCGGCCGGCACCACGGCTTGATCCCACACCGCTGGTGGACGTGGGCGATGCCGAAACGCGTGCGGCCCGCCGCCGCGCGTCTACTCCCGATTCTGATGGAACCCCCGACGATGCTGCCTGCTGACCTCGCGCCCCTGGCCGCTCCCGCCCTCACTCCGTGGGGCATGTACCTGGCCGCCGACGTGGTGGTCAAAGCCGTGATGATCGCGCTGGCCGTCGCCTCGCTGGCCACCTGGACCGTGCTGCTGGCCAAGGGCTGGGAGTTGTCACGGCAGGCGCGCGCGCTGCGTGCGGCACGTGCGCGGCTGCTGGAGACGCCGAGCCTGCCGGCTGAAGATGCGGATGCCGCGCTCGCCGGAGGCACCGCTGCGGCGATGCTGCACGCGGCGCGCAGCGAACTGCGCCTGTCGCAGGATCTGGACAGCCGCGACGGCATCAAGGAACGCGTCGCTTCGCGCCTGGACCGGCTGGAACTGGAGACCGCCCGCGTGCAGCGACGTGGCATCGGCGTGCTCGCCAGCATCGGGGCGGTGGCGCCGTTCGTGGGCCTGTTCGGCACCGTGTGGGGCATCATGAACAGCTTCATCGGCATCGCCCATAGCAACACCACCAACCTGGCCGTGGTCGCACCCGGCATCGCTGAGGCGCTGCTGGCCACCGCGCTGGGCCTGGTCGCAGCGATTCCGGCAGTGCTGGTCTACAACCATTTCAGCCGCGTGCTGGCCGGCCTGCGTGGCCTGCTCGGCGATCTCTCGGCGGCCGTGCAGCAGCTGGTCTCGCGCGACCTGGACCGTGCCGCCACGCGTGCACCGGCCAGCGCCCTGCGTGCGGTGCATTGAATGGCGATCAGGACCGCATCCGACCGCGACGACACGCCCGAAGAAGCGCACGAGATCAACGTCACGCCCTTCATCGACGTGATGCTGGTGCTGCTGATCATCTTCATGGTGGCCGCACCGCTGGCCAC
>DOKO01000369.1:0-210 GCA_003510825.1 Stenotrophomonas sp. | reverse complement strand
GGTGGCCGCACCGCTGGCCACCGTCTCGGTACCGGTGCAGCTGCCGGCCAGCAGCGCACAGGCCACGCCCAGCGAGCAGGCGCCGGTGTACGTGACCGTGCAGGCCGACCTGTCGCTGCGCGTGGGTGAACAGCCGGTGCCGCGCGACACGCTGGGTGCCGCATTGCAGGCGGCGACGCACGGTGACGCCGAGCAGCGCATCTACCTGCG
>DOKO01000332.1 GCA_003510825.1 Stenotrophomonas sp. | reverse complement strand
AGGGGAAGTGGCCTCAGCGCCATTCCCGTGTGCTGCGAAGTTTCCTTCGTAGCGAGCCGCCCATTATGCCAGACTTTTTCAGTCCGTCAACACCTTCGTTCGATCATCTCGTTCGACGGCGGTGGGCGCCCTGTTGTCGCTGAAGCCCCTTGGTGGCGACCCCTGCGACGGGGGAGGAGAAGTATGCCCCCATCCACAGGGTTTGTGAAGGGGGTGTGGCGATTTTTTTCAACGGATGTTGCATCCGTTCATCCATCGCGCCCGTGGGGGCATACCGCGAAGAGCAGAAGCAAAGGAAGGGCCGGCTGGCGCCGGCCCTTCCATATAGTGTCAGGCAGCGACCAGGCGCACGCGGGCGAAGGTGCGCTTGCCCACCTGCAGCAGGCCTTCGAAGCCCGGCTGCAGGACCTGCTGTCCATCCTCGACCACTTCACCGTCCACCTTGACCGCACGCTCCTTGAGCTTGCGGTTGGCTTCGGAGTTGCTCGGGGTCAGACCGGCAGCGGTCAGCAGCGCAGCAATACGCAGGCCTTCGGCGGGAATGGCCACGTCCTGCAGCGGCAGCTGGGTGATGTCGCCCTGCCCGGTCACCGCCGCTTCCCAGCCGGCAATGGCCTGATCGGCCGCCGCGGCGTCGTGGAAGCGGGTCGCCAGCTCACGTGCCAGGCGCAGCTTGACCACGCGCGGGTTGAGGTTGCCGGCGGCGACCTCTTCACGCAGCGACTTCGCTTCGGCCTGGCTGATATCGAAGGACAGCAGCTCGATCCAGCGCCACATCAGGGTGTCGTCGACCTTCATGGTCTTGGTGACGATCTCGATGGCCGGTTCGCTGATACCAATGTAGTTGCCCAGCGACTTGGACATCTTGTTGACGCCGTCCAGGCCTTCCAGCAGCGGCATGGTCAGCACCACCTGCGGCTTCTGGCCGTGGTGTTCCTGCAGGCCGCGGCCCATCAGCAGGTTGAACTTCTGGTCGGTACCGCCGAGCTCGACGTCCGCTTCCAGGGCCACCGAGTCGTAGCCCTGCACCAGCGGGTACAGGAACTCGTGGATGGCGATGGACTGCTGGGCGGCATAGCGCTTGGCGAAATCATCGCGTTCGAGCATGCGGGCCACGGTGTGCTGGCTGGCCAGGCGGATCATGTCGGCCGCGCCCATCTTGCTGAACCATTCCGAGTTGAAGCGGACCTGGGTCTTGTCGCGGTCCAGCACCTTGAAGACCTGCTCTTCATAGGTACGGGCGTTGGCCAGCACATCCTCGCGGCTGAGCGGCTTGCGGGTCAGGCTCTTGCCGGACGGGTCGCCGATCATGCCGGTGAAGTCACCGATCAGGAAAATGACCTGGTGGCCAAGGTCCTGGAACTGGCGCAGCTTGTTCAGCAGCACCGTATGGCCCAGGTGCAGGTCGGGCGCGGTGGGGTCGAAGCCAGCCTTGATCCGCAGCGGACGGCCTTCCTGCAGGCGCGCACGCAGATCCTCGATCTTGAGGATCTCGTCGGCACCACGGCCGATCAGGGCAAGGGCTTCTTCAATCGAGGACACGGTGACTACTCCCGGCTATGCCGTTTCTTGTGTGGGGTGTTAACGCCAAGTTAACCCATCCGGCTTCACAAAAGCCAATAGGCACAAGGGTTTGACGCGGTTTTCTCAGGTGTCTATGGTAACCGGCGATCAGGCCCGCGCTCCCGGGCCGCAGGAAAAAACCACTGATGCAAAATTCCGAACAAGGGCGCGCACGCAAGCAGCGCTTCCAGGAACGTCTCCACGTCCTGCACGACAACGCCCTGCACCGGAAGCTCAGGCAGCATCTCCCCGCCGCTTTCAATGAACGCTGGACGCGCCGCCATTGGGTGCACGCCAGCCTGTTCGCGACCATCGGCGCCCTGGTGGCGACGATCGTGCCGGGTTTCTCGCACACCATCGATTCGCCCTACGCCGAAAGCCACACCAGCCTGGCCCTGCCCTTGCCGCCGCTGTCGCTGGCCCGCCAGCAGCAGACCCCGGGCGACAGCTGGCAGGTGCTGCGGGTGCAGCGCGGGCAGACCCTGAGCGACCTGTTCGACCAGGCCGGCATCCCCGCCACCACCCTGCACCGCGTGCTGGACCATCCGGGCGCGCGCGAATCGCTGACCAAGCTGCGACCCGGCGCCGAGATCGCCTTCGACATGCCGCTCTCGGGCGACCTGCGCAGCATCCGCTTCGACCGCGATGGCGACAACCGGGTGGAACTGAGCCTGGCCGGCGATGACATCAAGGAAAAGGTGACCAAGCGCGAGACATCCACGCGCACGGTGGTCACCAGCGGCGAGATCACCAGCTCGCTGTATGCCGCGGCCCGCCGGGCCGGGCTGTCGCCGTCGGCGATCGCGACGATGACCGACGACATCTTCAAGTACGACATCGACTTCTCCAAGGACCTGCAGCCGGGCGACCGCTTCAGCGTGGTGATGGACGAGACCTGGCGCGAAGGCGAGAAGGTCGATACCAGCAAGATCCTGGCGGCGACCTTCACCACCGGTGGCAAGACCTATTCGGGCTTCCGCTTCGAGCGCGGCGGCAAATCCGAGTACTACGACCTCAACGGCCGTTCGCTGAAGAAAAGCTTCATCCGCATGCCGATCCCGTTCGCGCGCCTGAGCTCGACCTTCGGCGCGCGCAAGCACCCGGTGCTGGGCAAGATGCGCATGCACAAGGGCGTGGACTACGCCGCGCGTACCGGTACGCCGATCATGGCCGCCGGCGATGCGCGCGTGCAGTTCGCCGGCGTGCAGCGCGGCTACGGCAACGTGGTCATCCTCGACCACGGCCGCGGCCACACTACCCTGTACGGGCACATGTCGCGCTTTGCGAACATCAAGACCGGCCAGCGCGTGGCGCAGGGCACGGTGATCGGCTACGTCGGTTCGACCGGCCTGGCCACCGGCCCGCACCTGCACTACGAATTCCGCGTGAACGGCGAGCACCGCAATCCGCTGACGGTGACCATGCCGCCGCCGGAACCGCTGAAGGGCGCCGAGCTGGTGGCCTTCCGGGCGCAGACCGCACCGGCCATGGCCCGTATCCAGGGCATGGAGAAGCTGATCTACGCCGAGGCCAGCCCGGCCCCGAGCAGCCGCGAGGCCGCCGCTTCGACCGAGGTGGCCAGCGCCAAGGCCAAGCCGGCCAACGGCCACAAGCGCGGCTGACCGGCCCTGCGTTGACGAAGAAGGACGCGGCAGCCCAAGCTTGCCGCGTCCTTTTTTTATGCCCGCCATGAACACGACTGCCGACGCCGATGCCCCGCTCTACCTTGGCCTGATGTCCGGCACCAGCGCCGACGGCATCGATGCCGCGCTGGTGCAGTTCCCCGCCAGCGGCGGCTGCCGCTTCGTACGCGGCCTGACCGCCCGCTGGGAGCCGGTGCTGCGCGCGCGGTTGGTGGCGCTGGGCGAAGGCGGGCCGCTGGAGTCGCTGGAGGAGCTGGGCGAGCTGGATGCACGCATCGCGATCAACTTCGCGGCGGCTGCCAACCAGCTGCTGGACGAGGCCGGCGTGGACCGCCGCCAGGTGCGGGCGATCGGCTCGCACGGGCAGACCGTGCGCCACCGGCCGCTGGCCGACCCGGCCTTCACCGTGCAGCTGGGCGATGGCAACCGCATCGCCGAGCTGACCGGGATCACCACCGTGGCTGATTTCCGCCGCCGCGACGTGGCAGCGGGCGGCCATGGTGCGCCGCTGATGCCGGCCTTCCACTTGGCGATGCTGGGCACGGCCGGCGAAGACCGCGCGGTGCTCAACCTGGGCGGCATCGGCAACCTGACCCTGATCCCGCGCGACGGCATGCCGCGCGGCTTCGACACCGGCCCGGCCAACGCGCTGATGGACGCCTGGTGCCAGCGCCATACCGGCCGCACCTTCGACGCCGATGGCGCCTATGCGGCCAGTGGTGCGGTGGACACGGCGCTGCTGGCCGGCTGGCGCGCGGACCCGTGGTTCGACCTGCCGCCGCCCAAGAGCACCGGCCGCGAGCAGTTCCACCTGGCCTGGGCCGAGGCGCGCATGGGCGAAGGCGAGTACGCGGCTGCCGATGTGCAGGCCACCCTGCTGGAGCTGACCGCGGTGACCGTGGCCGATGCACTGCGGGCCCAGCAGCCGGATACGCGCCGGGTGCTGGTCTGCGGGGGCGGCGTGCACAACCGGCAGCTGATGCACCGGCTGGCGGCGCTGCTGCCGGGCGTTACGGTGGAATCCAGCGCCGTGCATGGGCTGGACCCGGAGTACATGGAGGCGATGGGCTTTGCCTGGCTGGCGCAGCGGACGATGGACGGGCTGGCCGGCAACCTGCCAAGCGTGACCGGGGCATCGGGGCCGCGGATTCTCGGGGCGATCCATCTGGCGTGAGGTGGCGCCATCCACGCATGGCGTGGATCTACCAGGGCGCGCGGTAGCGCCGCGACGCGGTGTCAGATCAATCGAACCCCTGCCCCGCCGGCATCGCCTGCAGGGCGGCGATCGCCGCTGACAGGGCATCCACTTCGGGATCGCCGAAGCCGGAGCGGACCTCAAGCTCGCTGCTCAGCAGGCCCTGTTCGAGCAGCACCGAACAGGTCTGCTCGTGGGTCCAGCCGCGCGCCACGGCCACCCTTCGGATACGTTCAAACAGCAGCGGGTCCACGTCCCGCAGCACTACATCGGCCATGCTCACTCCCCCGTTCGCAAGGCACCGCCCCCTCGGCGCGTCCGCGGCGATCATCCCGCAGGTTGCGCAGTCAGGCAATCAGGGGGCGGGGGCGCTGCGGTCGTGGATGCGCGGCCACAGCCAGGCCAGCAGCAGCAGGGTCGGCACCACGGTGACCGCGCTGAGCATGAAGAAGGTGCTGTAGGAGGTGGCCTCGACGATGTAGCCGGACACGCCGCCGACGAACTTGCCCGGCAGGTTGGCCAGCGACACCAGCAGGGCGTACTGGGTGGCGGTGAAGTTGCGGTCGGTCAGCGACGACATGAAGGCCACCAGCACGGTGCCGGCGAAGCCCTGGAACAGGTTGTCGGCACTGAGCGCGGCGTAGAACGCCCACAGCTGGCCCGGGTTGTGCGCCATCAACAGGAACGCGAGGTTGGACAGGGCCACACCCAGCGCCGCCACCAGCAGCATGCGGCGGAAGCCGAAGGCGGCCACGGCGATGCCGCCGAGGAAGGCGCCGCCAATGCCCATCCAGACGCCGAACAGCTTGGAGACGGTGGCGATGTCGGCCTTGTCGAAGCCCGAATCGAGGTAGAACGGGCCGGCCATCACGCCGATGACCTGGTCGGGGAACTTGAACAGGCCGACAAAGGCCAGCAGGCCCAGCGCCAGGGCGATGCCGTTGCGGGTGAAGAAGCTGGTGATCGGCTGCACGAAGGCTTCGGCCACATCGATGCGGCGCTGCACGGCCTGCGCGGGGCGGTCCGGCTCACGGCACAGCAGGGTGGTGATGATCGGCAGCAGCATCAGCCCGGCCATGGCCAGGTAGGCGATGATCCAGCCTTCGAACTGGGCCAGGTAGAGCGCGCCGGCACCGGCCAGGATCAGGCCGATGCGGTAGCCCAGGGTGTAGGTGGCGGCCAGCGCTGCCTGCGCGGTTTCCGGGGCGATCTCGATGCGGTAGGCATCGACCACCGAATCCTGGGTGGCACCGGCGAAGGACGCCACCAGCACCCAGGCCACCAGCGGCCAGACGCCCTGTTCGGGGCGGACGAAGGCCAGCGCGACCAGGCCGATCAGCACGGCCACCTGCGACAGCAGCAGCCAGGAACGGCGGCGCCCCATGAAGGCCAGCAGCGGGAAAGCGTAGCGGTCCAGCAGCGGTGCCCAGACGAACTTCAGCAGGTAGAAGAAGCTGGCCAGGCTGATCAGGCCGATGCTGCCCAGGTCCAGGCCGACATCACGCAGGCGGGTGGACAGGGTCTGCGAGGCGATCAGCAGGAACGGCAGGCCGCTGCCGAAGCCCAGCAGGGCCATGGTCAGGGCCGAGGGCGTGCCGAAGGCGCGCTTGATCCCGGCCCAGCCCTTGTAGCTGGGCTTGGCAGCGGCTTCGCTCACAGGTCGTAGTCCACGGTGAACGGGGCGTGGTCGGAGAAGCGCTCGTCGCGGTAGATCGCGCAGCTGCGCAGGCGGTCACGCAGGCCGGGGGTGATGAACTGGTAATCGATGCGCCAACCGACGTTGTTGGCGCGGGCGGCGCCGCGGTTGCTCCACCAGGTGTAGTCCTCGCCGGTGGGGTGCAGCAGGCGGTAGGCGTCAGCCCAGCCGCGGCCGGTGGCCACGTCGGTGGCCTGGCCGTGGTCGGCGCACAGGCCGTTGAGCCAGTCGCGCTCCTCGGGCAGGCAGCCGGAATTCTTCTGGTTGGACTTCCAGTTCTTGATGTCCAGCGCCGAGCGGACGATGTTCCAGTCGCCGCACAGGACATAGTCGCGGCCGCTGCGCGCCCACTCCTCCAGGATCGGCCGCAGCCATTCCATCACTTCGAACTTGAAGCCCTGGCGCAGGTCGCCCGAGCTGCCGGACGGGATATAGAAGGAGACAACGCTGAGATTGCCGAAACGGGCCTCGATGTAGCGGCCTTCGTCATCGA
Source organism: Stenotrophomonas sp. (assembly GCA_003510825.1). GTDB lineage: Bacteria > Pseudomonadota > Gammaproteobacteria > Xanthomonadales > Xanthomonadaceae > Stenotrophomonas. Next base: position 3,979 of record DOKO01000332.1, on the reverse strand, counting down.
ACGGGGCCCAGCCCAGCGAGGTGATGACCTGGTCGGGCTCGCGCTTGCTGTAGATGGCCACGCCGCTGTAGCCCTTCTTGGTGATGGCGTCGCGGTAGAAGCAGTGGTGGCCGTCGGGGCGGAACATCGGATCGGTGAGCTGGTCCTCCTGCGCCTTGGTTTCCTGGATGCACAGAACGTCGGCGTCCTGGGCCCGGAACCAGTCGAGGAAGCCCTTGGTGGCGGCCGAGCGGATGCCATTGGCGTTGAAACTGATGATGCGCATGCGGATGAACCTACGGCGGGAAACCGGGCAAGCATACCGGTTGCCCGGCGGCCCGCGCAGCCCGCTGGATGGGCCCGGCAGGGCCTTCACATGGGGCCGGACGAGCGCGGAAAGCCCAGCTGGATTAGGATTTGTGCTCCAAATGAAGATGAATCGAGTTTTGATGAGCGACCACCGCCACCGTTTCCTGCAGCTGGCCCTGACTGCCGATGCCCTGCGCTTCGGCCAGTTCACCCTCAAGTCCGGCCGGCTGAGCCCCTATTTCTTCAACGCCGGTCGTTTCGACTCCGGCTCGCTGCTGTCCCAGCTGGGCGCCTGCTATTCGGACGCCATCGACGCCAGCGGCATCAAGTACGACGTGGTCTTCGGCCCGGCCTACAAGGGCATTCCGCTGGCCACCGCGATGGCGTGCGAGCTGGCCCAGCGTGGCCGCGACCTGCCTCTGTCGTTCAACCGCAAGGAAGTGAAGGACCACGGTGAGGGCGGCCAGCTGATCGGCGCCGACCTGACCGGCAAGCGCGTGCTGATCGTCGACGACGTGATCACCGCCGGCACCGCCATCCGCGAAGCCCTGGCCATCATCCGCGCTGCTGGCGGCATCCCGGCCGGCATCGTGGTGGCGCTGGACCGCCAGGAGATCGCCTCGGAAGCCGACCACCGCTCGGCGGCGCAGGCCGTGGCCGAGGAAGCCGGCATCCCGGTGATCGCCGTCGCAACCCTGGCCGATCTGCTTGATTTCGCCTCCGGAAACCCGGAACTTGTGGGCTACCGGCAGCCGCTGGAGGCCTATCGCGCCCAGTACGGCGTCCGTTCCGCACGCTGACCCAGGGGAAGGTCGCATGTTCCGAGTTCCTGCCATCGTTGCCGCCAGCCTGATGCTGGCGCTGCCGGCCAGCCTGCTGGCCCAGTCCGGCACGCCGGACAAGAAGCTGTACTGCTGGAACGAGGGCAAGGAGCGGATCTGCAGCGATTCGCTGCCGGCCAATGCGGTCAACAACGCCCGTGAGGAGTTCAATGCCAACAGCGGCATGCGCAACGCGCAGGTGCAGCGCGCGTTGAGCGACGAGGAACGCGCCGCCGCGGCCACCGTGGCGGCGCAGGCCCAACTGGACCTGATGGCGGTGCAGACCAAGCAGCGCACCGAGCAGGCCATGTTGTCGACCTATGGCAGCGAGGATGCACTGCGCAAGGTGTTCAACGAGCGCCAGGAGGTGCTCGACAACAACCTGAACACCGCGCGCTACAACGTCGCCAGCCTGCGCGATTCGCTGGTGACCCTGCTGGGGACGGCCGGCGATCGCGAGCTGGCCGGCGACAAGGTCGCCGACAAGCAGGCCGAGGCGATCCGCCAGCGCCACGCCCAGCTGCAGGCGCAGCAGCGCCTGCAGGCCAGCTTCGAGCAGCAGCAGGTCACGCTCAAGGCCGAGATCGAGGCCAGCCTGCAACGCTACCGCGAGTTGAAGGGCATGGCCCCGGGCGGTTGAGGCCCCGGCAACAACGGAATTTATGCACTCTTTACGCGCCGGCCCCGTCCGGCGCGTAGTGCGTTTATGGGGGGCAGGACGACGATGGCGGCCTGAGGTGGAGGGGTTCCACCAGGACGCATTTCCCATGTCCCCCTGGCTGTCGTTGTTCTGTGGCGTGCTGGTGCTGGTTGCCGCCGCCTATCTTGTTTATGTCGTGCTGCGGCCCGAGTCGTTCTGAGCGGAGCCTGCCATGACTGAGATGCTTGTGATTCTTGCCGCCAGCCTGCTGCTGGCCTGGCCGCTGGGCCTGTACCTGGCGCGCGTGATGCGTGGCACGCCGATGAAGATCGACGTGCTGTTCCACTGGATCGAGAAACCGCTGTACCGGCTGTTCGGCGTGGATGCCGCGCGCTCGATGTCCTGGCGCGGCTACGTGCTGGCCTTCGTGCTGAGCAACGTGGTGGTGGCGGTGCTGACCCAGGCGGTGTTCATGACCCAGGCCTGGCTGCCGTTGAACCCGGACCAGATCCCGAACATGCGCTGGGACACCGCGCTGCACACGATGATCTCGTTCCTGACCAACACCAACCAGCAGCACTATTCGGGCCAGGCGCAGCTGTCCTACCTCTCGCAGATGACCGGCATCACCGGCCTGCAGGTGGTGACGCCGATGATGGGCCTGGCGCTGGCGGTGGCCACGCTGCGGGCGCTGTTCGCCCGTGCACCGCAAACCGCGGCGGCGACCGCGGCTGGTGACGACCGCCAGGTGCCGGTGGGCAACTACTACGTGGACGTGGTGCGCCTGTGCGTGCGCTTCCTGTTGCCGCTGTGCCTGGTCTGGACCCTGCTGCTGACCAGCCAGGGCGTGCCCTCGACGATGGCCGGCGGACCGCAGGCCACGCCGATCGACGCCAGCGCCGGCATGGCCCAGCAGAAGCTGCCGCTTGGCCCGGTGGCGGCGATGGTCGCGGCCAAGCAGCTGGGCGCCAACGGTGGCGGCTGGTACGGCCCCAACAGCAGTTTCCCGCTGGAGAACCCGACCCCGGTGTCGAACATGCTGGAGGTCGTGGGCATCCTGCTGATCCCGCTGGCGGTGATCTTCATGATCGGTGCGTTCACCGGGCGACGCCGCTTCGGCGTCCTGGTGTTCAGCTGCATGCTGGGCATGTCGCTGCTCTCCACCGGCGCGATGATGTGGAGCGAGGGCCACAGCGCCAGCGCCGCCACGCCGCTGCTGATGGAAGGCAAGGAAGTGCGCTTCGGCGCCGATGGCACGGCGCTGTGGGCGGCGGTGACCACCCAGGTGTCGAACGGCTCGGTGAACGGCATGCACGACTCGCTGGCGCCGCTGAGCGGTGGCATCGCGATGGTCAACATGCTGGTCAGCGCGATCTGGGGCGGCATCGGCTGCGGCCTGCAGCAGTTCATCGTCTACCTGCTGCTGGGCGTGTTCCTGGCCGGGCTGATGACCGGGCGTACGCCTGAGCTGTTCGGCCGCAAGCTGGAAACCCCGCAGGTGCGCCTGCTGGCCCTGCTGGTGCTGCTGCAGCCGATCACCCTGCTGGTGTTCACCGCGGTCACCCTGGCCGTGCCCGGTCTGGCCGGCACCTCCAACCCGGGCTTCCATGGCATCAGCCAGGTGTTCTACGAGTACGTCTCGGCCTATGCCAACAACGGCTCGGGCTTCGAGGGCCTGGGCGATGCGACCGTGTGGTGGAACCTGAGCTGTTCGCTGGTACTGCTGCTGGGCCGCTTCCCGCTGCTGATCATTCCGCTGGTGGTGGCCGCACAGCTGGCCCCCAAGCGCCAGGCACCGGAATCGGCCGGCAGCCTGCAGATCGAAACCCCGACCTTCGCCCTGACCCTGGTCTCGGTGATCGTCATCCTGACCGTGCTGCAGTTCATGCCGGCCCTGGTCCTTGGCCCCGTCGCCGACCACCTGAGCCTGGCACTGCACTAAGGACACCCTGATGAGTACCCACGCAAGTTCTTCCCGCAGTTCCCTCGCACCGCGCCCTGCCCTGCTCGATGCCGCCGGCCTGCGCCGTGCGCTGGTGGAAGCGGTGCGCAAGCTCTCGCCGATGCACCTGGTGCGCAGCCCGGTGATGGCGGTGGTGATGGCCGGCACGATCGTCGCCGCCATCGTCACCCTGACCGGCAACGCGCCGCTGGGCTTCGGCCTGGCGGTGACCGCGATCCTGCTGGTGACCGTGTTGTTCGGCAACTTCGCCGAGGCGGTGGCCGAAGC
>DOKO01000331.1 GCA_003510825.1 Stenotrophomonas sp. | reverse complement strand
GCTTCCTGGTGGTGAAGGAGGGCGCCGTGCTGGATGCCTCCGGCGCCCAGGGCACGCTGCTGGTGCCGGGCGAGGGCAACCGCACGGTGGCCAGCAATGGCGGCACGATCTCGCTGCATGCGGCCAACGGCCTGTTCATCGACGGCGACCTGCGCGCCCATGCCGGCGGTGCCGGCGCGGTGGGTGGCACGCTGGCGCTGGCGCTGGAAACCCCGGTGTACTACGGCGTCAATCGCTACAACTACAAGGGCGAGGCGGTCAGCGATGACGTCCGCGTCCCGCGTGAACTGGTCATCGAGCAGACCTACGGCGGCAGTGGACTGGATACCGACGCAGTGGTCGGCGAACTGCACGACAGCCTGGTCTACGGCAAGGCGCGCTATGGCGTGGATGCGATCACCGCCGGTGGATTCGACACCACCGCGCTGCACGTCAACGGCCTGCTGAGCTTCGACGGTGATGTGTCGCTGCGCATGGACCAGGCGCTGTACCTCACCGCCAGCGCCATGGGCCTGTCCACCGAGGCCGCGCGTGACAGCCAGATCCGGCTGCAGGCGCCGTACCTGCGCCTGTCCGGTTCGTCGCGGCGCCAGGCCGACGACACCATCATGCCCAACCCGGTGTTCGGCGGACGCAACATCAGCGCCGGCAACGGCACCCTTGGCGCCCCGCTGATCGCCGAGGCTGCCAGCCTCTCGCTGCTGGGCAACCACGTGGACATCGTCGGCGAGGTTGGCCTGGGTGCACGCGGTGCCATCGTCCGCAACGTGGTCGATGACCTCGAGGTGGAGCGCGATGCCTTCGGCACGGTGCTGGTGGAAAGCCAGGGCGACCTGCGCCTGGACGGTGGGCGGTTCTTCTCGCCCGGCGATACCACGCTGGCGGCCGCGCAGATCTACGGCAGCGGTGGCGTCACCGTGGGCCTGGTCAGCCAACTCAACCAGTGGGGCTCGCTGGAACGGGTCTTCGACCCCGATCGAGTGCTCGACATCCGCCGCACCACCGATGCCCTGCCGGCCATGCCGTACAGCGTGTTCGGCAACCTGCAGCTGATGGCGCCCACCGTGAACCAGGGCGGCGTAGTGCGCGCCCCCTTGGGTATCATCACGCTGGGCACCATCAACGAGGGCGGCACCTCGCAGGTGAACCTGCTGCCGGGCAGCGTCACCTCGGTGAGCGCCAAGGGCCTGGTCATGCCTTACGGGGGCACCGTGGACGGGCTGGTCTACAACTACAACAACGCCGACGCCGCCTTCGTCGGCGTCGGTTCAGAGCCGGTGGTGGAGTTCCAGTCGCGTGCGGTGGATGCCCAGGCCGGTGCGGTTGTTGACCTCTCCGGTGGCGGCGAGCTGACCGGCGCGGCCCTGCTGCAGGGCCGTGGCGGCTCCACCGACGCGCGCTTCCATCCGCTGGTGCAGATGGACAGCGACGGCTTCACCTTGCCGGGCCTGTCCACCAATCCGGTCTACGCGATCGTGCCGGGTGCCCAGGCCGGCTATGCACCGCTGGGCGGCGAAGCCGCAGGCAGCACGCCGGGGCTGGGCCGCCAGATCACCATCGGCGAGGGCGTCCCGGGCCTGCCGGCCGGCACCTACACGCTGCTGCCGTCCACGTACGCCCTGTTGCCGGGTGCGTTCCGTGTCGAAGTCAACGGCCTGGCCGCCAGCAGCACGGCGTTCGGCAACACAACCGCGATGCGCAACGGCTCGTGGACGACCTCGGCACGCCTGGGTACGGTGAACACCGATGCCATCGATGCGCTGCCCAGCCAGGTGGTACTGACCGCCGCCGATACGCTGCGCAACTACTCGCAGTACAACGAAACCAGCTTCGCCGAGTTCGCCCTGCAGCAGGCTGTGCGCGAGGGTGCGGTGCGCCCGTTGCTCGAGCGCGATGCCAAGGCCATCAACCTGCTGCTGATGCAGCGCACGGCCCAGGACAGCGCCGAGAGCAGCCAGCTGCGCTTCGATGCCACGGTGCTCGACGGGCCCGTCGAGGGCGGCCACGGCAGCGTGCTGCGGGCCCTCAACGGACAGAACTACGAGATCCTGGCCGCGGGGGCCCCGCGCACCGAGGGCTTCCTCGGCGTCTCGCTGGAAGCCGATGCGCTCAACGCGGTGGGCGCCGCGCGCATGGAGATCGGCGCGAAGCTCACCTCCACCTACATCAATCGCCAGACGGGCTCGCTGCAGGGCTCGAACGTGATCAACGTGGGCGCCACCGCGACCAACACCATCGTGTTGCGCGAAGGTGCCACGCTGCGCGGGACGGACGTGTTTCTGATGAGCAACTCGCCCAGCGGATCGATCACGCTGGAGCAGGGCGCGGCCATCAACACCCTGGGGCAGGGCGCATCCACCTATGGCAGCAACCTCGGCTACGTGTACCAGCCGGGCAGCAACTCGATGCTGGCCCTGTCCAATGCCCGCCTGGACGTGCTGGCGCCGACCCCGGTGGACATGAACGGCCGCGGTGCCGGTGCGATCCAGATCGGCGTGTGCGCCGCGGGCGCCACCTGCAGCGGCGATACCCTGCTGTATTCGGAAGGCACCATCGCCACCGCCACCGACAATCGCTTCGTGCTCGGCGATGCGGTGCGCTATGGCACCCGCAACCTGTCCCTGGCTTTGGGCGGCATCAACGTCGGCAGCGCACAGAGCCTGGCCGATGCAGCTGCCAGCGGCACGTTGCCGAGCGGCCTGACCCTCAACCAGAGCCTGGTGGACCGCCTGCTGCTGGGCGATACCAGCACGGGTGCCCCGGCGCTGGAGTCGCTGTCGCTGATCGCCCGTGAGTCGGTCAACTTCTTCGGTGATGTCAGCCTGTCCACCTACCACCCGCAGAGCGGTGCATCGGCGCTGCAGCAACTGGTGCTGTCCACGCCGGCGATCTACGGCATCGGCACCGACGACCAGGTCGCACGCATCCACACCGACACCCTGGTCTGGACGGGCAGCCGCCTGCCGGCCGGCGATGTCATCGCCAACGGCCCGGGCACCGGCTCCGGCCAGCTGGTGGTGGATGCGCGCCAGATCGTGCTCGGCTACCCCGACCACAGCCAGCCGGACACCGTACGCGACCATGATCGCGTGGCGCTGGGCTTTGCCGGGGTGCAGCTCAACGCCAGTGAGCGGGTGACGGCCACCCACAAGGGCAGCCTGGCGGTGTACCAGTCGCAGGGCGCATGGGACCCGGTGGCCAACGCCTATGTGCGCAACGGTGGTGATCTCACCATCAATACGCCGCTGCTGACCGGCGGCGCCGGTTCCATCAGCCACATCACCGCCGGTGGTGATATCCGCGTCAGCGGCTCCGGCAACGTCACCCTGGACAATGCCGCGCTGCGCGATGCGCTCGGCGCGGAACTGGCGCTGGACAGCCGTGGTGGCAGCGTGCGGGTGGACGGCACGGTGGTGCTGCCCAGCGGCAAGCTGAGCCTGTCGGCACAGGACGATGTCGTCCTTGCCGACGGTGCGCAGCTCGACTTGGCCGGACGCCGGATCGACTTCTTTGATGTGGCCAAGTACAGCTGGGGCGGCGACCTCGTGCTCGAAAGCCGCGCCGGCAACATCCAGCAGGCCGGGAACGCGCTGGTGGACCTCTCGGCGCAGTTGAACCGCGCCGGCAAGCTGTCGGCGACCGCGGCCGAAGGCACGGTGGCCCTGGCCGGTCGCCTGCGCGGCACCGCCACCGGCCATTACGATGCGGGCGGCACCGAGGTGCCGTACCTGGAAGGCCGCATCGACCTGCACGGCCGCAGCATCGCCGACTTCGCCGGCCTCAATGACCGCCTGACCGAAAGCGGCTTCATCGGTGGCCGCAGCTTCCGCATCAGGGAGGGCGACCTGGCCATCGGCAACGAGCTGAAGGCGCACGAAATCAACGTGTCCCTTGATGGCGGCCAGCTCACCGTCAACGGCACGATCGACGCCAGCGGTGAACAGGTGGGCAGCATCCGCCTGGCGGCCACTGGCGGCGTGCACCTGGCCGGCAGCGCCGTCCTCGATGCCAGCGCCGACGTGCTGCGGGTGGACAGCTACGGCAAGGTGATCGAAGCACCCAACCGCGCCACCATCGAGATCGATGCAGGGCAGGGCCGTTTGTCCCTGGCCGAAGGGGCGCGCATGGACCTGCGCGTGGCCGGTTCAACTGCCAACCATGGCACCGTCACCCTCAACGCCCCGCGCATCGGCGGCAACGACGTGGCCATCGATGCCGCGGCGCCACTCAGCATCGACGGTGCGCGCACCATCCAGCTCAATGCGTTCATCCGCGACGCGGGGGCTGCGGTGGGCAACGACAGTGCGGCCGGCGGCGAGAGCTACCAGGTGGTCAACCAGGACTATCTGGACCGCCTGCACCAGCAGAGCAGCGCCTTCATCGACGCCGCGCTGTCCAACGGCGCGCTGGTGGACGGCCGCCTGGCCGGGCTGCGCGCCTACGGGCCGCAGTTCCGCCTGCGCCCGGGCGTGGAAGTGGTCGCCGACCTTTCGGTCAACCCGGACGGCAACCTGCACGTGGACGGTGACATCGACCTCTCGGGCCACCGCTACGCCAGCCTCAACCCGGGCACCGTGCTCGACCGCCAGGTCCACGGCCCCGGCGAGGCCGGCGCACTCGTGCTGCGCGCCCACGGCGACCTGGAGGTGTTCGGCAGCATCAGCGACGGCTTCGATGGCAGCGTGCTCAAGCCCTCGTTCGACAGCGTCGGCTGGGTGCTGACGCGTGGCAAGCAGTCCTACGGCACCGATGTGGTGGTGCCGCATGGCGGAATGGTCACGCTGGAGGCGGGTACCACCTTCATCGCCGGCAAGGTGCTGAACTACGCCGCGCCGATCGGCGCGATGACAATGGCGCGGGGCACCTTGCTGCCGGTGGATGCGACCCTGGCCCAGGCCTTGTCGCTGCCGCAGGGCACCGTGCTCGGTGGGGCGGTGCACGATGCCGCCGGCAACCTGCTGTTTGCCGCAGGCAGCGTGCTGGCCGATGCGGTGACGCTGCCGGCGCAGGCACGACTGGGCGCAGGCTTCCGTCTGCAGGCCGATGCCAGCATCGCGGCAATGACCTGGCCGGCGGGTGTCGCCCTGCCGGCACCGCCCACCGGCAGCACCGTGGTGCTGG
>DOKO01000202.1:1261-3842 GCA_003510825.1 Stenotrophomonas sp. | reverse complement strand
GGACGGCCTGTTTGCCCGCCACCCCGAGGTGCGCCGCAAGCCCGAGCAGACCCTGCTGTACGCGCAGGCACTGGCCAGCAGCAACGTGCCGGGCACCCGGGCGGCGTTCGAGCGTGCCGTGGAATGCGGCAACGATGCCGCAGCCCGCTGCCTGTACGCCGAGTGGTTGCTTTCCCAACCCGACGCTGCGGATATCGAGAAAAGCCGCAGCCTGTTCGCCAGCATCCTCGACGATGCCCAGCATTGGTCGCGCCACGCGCGCAGCCACAATGCACCGTGGCTGGACCGTACCAAGGCGAAGATGAGGGAGCTGGACCGGGCGCGTTGAGCGCGTCCTGGTTGGTCGGCGGCCCTGGTCGAGCAAGCTCGCCCGCTACCAAAACCATGCGCCAGTGCGGAAGCATGTTGCCGCCGCACTGGCGATGGTCCCCCAAGCCGACTGGTCAGCGCTGGTTGCCCTTCAGGAACAGCCAGGTGATCAGCGTGGCGTCCGGCCCCTGCGGGTCGGTGAACGGCAGGCCGGACTGGCTGCCGCTCCAGGCGTGGCCCATGCCCTGCACCACGTAATGCTGGGCGAGGATCCTGCCGTTGTAGGCATAGGTGTCCACGGTGTACGCGCGGCCGCCCGGCACCTGGCCGTGGTAGGTGCTGGTCGGTACGTGCTTCACCGAGTCGTTGTCCACGCCATCGTCGGCCAGGTCATTGGTCTGCAGGAACTGGCGCACCGCCTGCTGCCCGTTGATCGGGTTGACCGTGGTATCGGCCGTGCCATGAAACACCAGCACCGGCAGCGGTCGCGGCTTGGGCGAGCCCGAACACTGCCAGGCCAGCCGCCCGTTGCTGTCCGGCGAATAGATGCTGCCGGCCAGCAGCGCATAGGCACTGCCGGAAATGGTGGTGGCGCCCTTGTACATGCCACCGGAATGGATGGCGCCAGCGGCGAACACATCCGAGTAGCAGGCCAGCATGATCGAGGTCATCGCCCCGCCGGCAGAGATGCCGGTCACGTAAACCCGGTGCGGATCGACCGCGTAGCCGGCCTTCACTTCATCCACGATGCCGGCCAGGATCGAGGCCTCACCACTGCCACGCGCCTGGTTCACCGGCAGCTGCCAGTTCCAGCAGCGCGTGGGGTTGGCGGTGACGTTCTGCCGCGGGTAGACCACGATGAAGCCCTCGGTGTCGGCCACGTCGTTGAAGCCGGAGGCTTCGCCCATCAGGTTCGGGCCGGTCACGCAGCCGTGCAGCACCAGCAGCACCGGCAGCGGCTGGCTGGGCTGGTAGTTGGCGGGCACCCACACCTGGTACTCGCGGGCGCCATAGGCGTTGCCATACAGGCCGAAGTCCCAATGCCCCGGGGTATCCGCAGCGAACGCGGTGGCGCTCATCGCCAGCCACGTGCACAGTCCCACCAATGCTGCCCTGATCGAATCGATTCCAGAGTTCATGCCCAGATCCTCATGCGTGAGTCGTGGATGAAGTGGTACCGGGAGACGGCGCCGTACGGCACCGTCGTGTGGGGATGGGGCCAGTATCCGCATCTGCGCGGCCGTGCCGACTGGACCTAAGTCCACTCGCGGCGGGGGCAAGGGCGCGGCTAGCCTAGAGTCATGGGTGGCAATGGGCCACCTGCAATGGACATGCCCTCTGGGGGGGAATGAATGAAACGGAATTGCTTGAGCCTGATGATCGGCGTGCTGCTGGCCTCCGGGCCGGTGCTGGCACAGGACGCGCCGCAGCCCGCATCGACGGCCGGCAAGGCCGCCGCGGCCACCAACCTGGACAGCATCGTGGTGACCGCGCGCAAGCGCGAGGAAACCCTGCAGGAAGTGCCGGTGGCGGTCACTGCGTTTACCTCCGAGGCGCTGGACAAGTTGAACGTGCAGGACATCAGCGCGCTCGGTCCGCAGGTCCCCAACATGACCATCTATGCGGCGCGTGGTGCCAGCAGCACGGTCACCGCCTACATCCGCGGCGTCGGCCAGTCTGATCCCACCTGGGGCTCCGACCCGGGCGTGGGCATCTACCTCGATGACGTCTACATCGCGCGGCCGCAGGGTGCGCTGCTGGACGTGTTCGATGTCTCGCGCATCGAGGTGCTGCGTGGCCCGCAAGGCACGCTGTACGGCAAGAACACCATCGGCGGCGCCATCAAGTACATCTCGCGCGGCCTGCCCACCGAAACCGAGGGCTTCGCCCAGATCACCGTGGGCAACTACAGCCAGCTCGATGCCAAGGCGGCCATCGGCGGCCCGATCGGTGGCGCCGACAGTGGCCTGCGCGCCCGCGTAGCCGTGGCCAGCCTCAACAATGATGGCTTCGGTGAGAACACCTTCAACGGCCAGCCGGTCAGCGACAAGCAGATCAGCGCGGCGCGCTTCAACCTGGGCGCCTATGCCGGCGACGACTTCGACGTGCAGTTCGCACTGGACTGGACCGACGACAAGTCCGGCATGCGCGGCTCGAAGATGCTGGCGCCTAACCCGTTCCTGCCCGGCTACCCGCCGATGGACAGCCGCTACGACATCCGTTCGGGCATGCGCAACCTCAACAACGTGGAGAGCAAGGGCGCCTCGGCCAC
>DOKO01000202.1:0-1064 GCA_003510825.1 Stenotrophomonas sp. | reverse complement strand
CGGCCGAACGAGGATTTCGCACTCAAGTACGTGATCGCCAAGCGCGAGTCCGACAGCCAGGGCAACGTCGACTTCGATACCACGCCGGTGAAGCTGGCCGACGTCAGCGGTACCTACGACGACAACCAGGTCAGCAACGAGCTGCAGCTGAACTACGATGCCGGCGGCCGCGTGCGCGGCGTGGTGGGCCTGTACCAGTTCAAGGGTGAGGCCGGCGGCCAGATCCAGAACAACTACTTCAGCGTGCAGTTCGCCGACAACCAGGGCAAGGTGCTGACCGACAGCATCGCGCTGTACGCCGACTGGACCTTCGACCTCACCAGCAAGCTGAAGCTGGACGTCGGTGCGCGCTACACCGATGAGGACAAGCGCGCGATCGTGCTCAACCGCCTGTATGCGGACCCGGGTTTCACCCGCCCGGTGGCGGTCACCGCGGACTTCGACAAGAAGACCAATTTCAGCAACGTCTCGCCCAAGGTGTCGCTGGATTATCAGGTCACCCCGGATGTGATGGTCTACGGCCTGGCCACCCGTGGCTTCAAGTCGGGCGGCTACAACATCCGCGCCAATGCCGTGGCGGTGCCGCGCTCGGCCGAGCCCTTCGATGACGAGACCGTCGACAGCTTCGAGATCGGCAGCAAGATGGGCTTCTTCGACCAGCGGCTGTTCCTCAACCTGTCGGCGTTCCACAACAAGTACAAGGACATCCAGCTGTCGGTGTTCACCGGCATCGACACCAATGGCGATGGCATCGACGATTCCTTCTTCGGAGACTTCACCAATGCCGGCAAGGGCACGGTCAATGGCCTGGAGATCGAGTACCAGTACCTGCCCACCCAGCACTGGCTGATCTCGGGCAACCTCGCCTGGCTGGACGCGAAGTACGACGAATACATGGACCGCGGCATCAACGTGGCCAAGCAGATGAAGTTCACCAATGCGCCGGAGTACTCGGGGGCGGTGAACGTGGAATACCGTACCGACCTGGCCAACGGCGGCAACCTGTCCGCGCGGGTGAGCTACAGCTACCAGAGCGAAGTGTGGCCGACCACCGACCTGAGCCC
>DOKO01000403.1:4250-6236 GCA_003510825.1 Stenotrophomonas sp. | reverse complement strand
CGCTCCAGCTCCTTGGCGATCAGGTAGCCGTACAGCGGCTCCCCGGCCTTGGCCAGCACCGCCAGCAGGGCCAGCGACACCGTTCCGGCGCTGAGCTCCTTCTGGAACTTCTTCAGGTGGACGTCGTCCTCGCTCATGACCGGCCCTCCACTATGTTGGAGTCAACAGTAGTGCGAAGTCCGGTATAGCGAATGTGTCGTTAGTCACCCTGCCCTGCGGCGCGGGCGATCAGGCCTTCCGCACGGCTGCCAGCACCCGGGTGGCGGTCGCCTCGGGCAAAGCATGACGGCCCTGCTCAAGCCGGCTGACCAGCGCCTGCCGCCGGGCGGCGCCCAGCGGCGAGTACTGCCCGCTCACCCGAAGCCAGTCCTGCACGAGCCGGAGGTGCCACGCACGCTCATCCTCGCGCTGCGGCACCGCATCCAGCAGCAGGTCGAGGTGCTGCCACAAGGGCAGCTTCGTCAACTGCGCAAGCAGCCCCGCCTGTGCCACCGGCGAAGGACCGTCGTGGCAGAACGCGAGCAGGCGTGCCGGGTCCAGCTCTGCCGCCCACAGCACGGTGGCGCTGGCCAGCAACGCCTGCACCGTCCGTCCCGGCATCTCCAGCGCTTCGCGCAGCAACGCCAGGCCGGCGCCGCCCTCGGCTCGCACCCAGCCGCGCAGGCAGGAACGCTGATGCCGCGGCGACACCTGCGGCAACAGGGTGCGCAGTGCAGGCACATCCTCCGCCTCGGCGTGGTCGGCCAGCGCTTCCAGTACTTCACGCCATCGCCCGCGTCGGCCGTGCGTGAGTTCGTCGCGCCACAACGCGATGGCCGGCGAGGCCTGCCGCTGCTGGAGCAGCCACGCCGCCAACCGGCGCATGCCGCGCGAGCGGTCGAATGCTGCGGTTTCGATGTACGCATCCAACCCGGCCACCTCGCGCTCGACCAGCGCACGCAACGCGGCGCTACGCACCCTGCTTGATGGCGCAGACAATGCCAGCGCGCACTGCGCTTCGATCTCCCCGGGCTCACCGTGCTGCAGAAGATCGGCAAGTGCCAGGTGCGAGACGTGTGGATCGCTGTCAAGAATCGCGTGCGCGCGCAACGCTGCCCGGTCCGGATGACTGCGCAGGGCGACGGCATGGGCCACCCGCCGGGTGCGTGCGTCAGGATGGCCCAGCAGTCCCTCAAGCACTGCCCGGCTGGCAGGCGATGACAGCCCGGCGAACAGGGTTTCCTCCAGCCACGTACGGTCAACGCGCTGCGCATCGCGCAGGCGCACGGCGACCGGCCAGGCCGCCAGCACATGCTGCACCGCGCACTGCGCGAGCAGGTCCATCACCACGTCCTGGGCCACCGCCCGCACTTCGGCCACCCAGTCATTGCAGCGGAGCAAGGCACAGGACAAGGTGAGAGCGCTGGGTACCGCACGCATCATCCGTAGAGCGGCCTCGCGCGTATGGCCATTGTCATCCAGGCCGATCAGCAACAATGCAGCCGCGCGCGCAACGACCGAAGCATCAGCACTGGCCTGCAGACGCACAGGCAGCTCTTTGCTGTATGGCTCCCAGCGATTACGCCAACGCTCGTCAAGATCGAACAGGCCTCGCGGCGGCAGGGCATGCAACCAGCGCACGCCGTCCACGCCATCATGGATGAAGCCTCTCAGGCTGTAGTCGATCGCCGCGCGCAGCGCCGCTTCGCACGTGTCGGAACGTACCTTGCTCATTGCATGCTTCCCTGCAGAAGCTGACAGAGTGCCGCAGGCGCAGCGGCAAGGCCAGATGCCCCATGGCGCCACCACCGCCGGTAGCGCAGAATCGGCCAACACCATCGAACCGGGGATTCCATGTCGCACCGTCGTCTCGCCCTGACCGCCCTTGCCCTCGCCTGCCTGCTGCCCGCCCTGGCCAGTGCGGCCACGCCGTACCGCAGCCCGCAGCAGATCCTCGATGCATCGGCCGCAAGCGACTGGCGCACGCCGGACCCGGCCAACCTGCTG
>DOKO01000403.1:946-4148 GCA_003510825.1 Stenotrophomonas sp. | reverse complement strand
CCGGACCCGGCCAACCTGCTGTACATGGATCTGCCGGCCGGGCGGGTGATCATCGAGCTGGCGCCGCAGTTCGCCCCGCGCCATGTGGCCAACATCCAGACTTTCGCCCACGAGCACTTCTGGGACGGCACCAGCATCTACCGGTCGCAGGACAACTTCGTGGTGCAGTTCGGCGATGCCGACGCTGATGACGCGGCCAAGGCCAAGCCGTTCGGCAGTGCCGCGCGCAAGCTGCCGGCCGAATTCGAACGCGCCAGCGCCGGCCTGAAGGTGAGCGTGCTGCCCGACCGTGATGGCTGGGCCGCGCAGACCGGATTCGTCGATGGTTTCCCGGTGGGCCAGGACCCGCAGGCCGGCAAGGCCTGGCTGGCGCATTGCTACGGCATGCTCGGTGCCGGCCGCAGCAACGAGGAAGACAGCAGCATCGGCGCCGAACTGTACGTGGTGACCGGGCAGTCGCCGCGCCAGCTGGACCGCAACATCACCGTGGTCGGCCGCGTGCTGAAGGGCATGGAGTTGCTCAGCGCGATTCCGCGCGGCCCGGCGCCGATGGGTTTCTACGAAGACCCGAAGCTGCGCACGCCGATCGTCTCGATCCGCCGCGCCAGCGACGTGCCGGCGGCCGAGCGCACGCCGATCCAGGTGCTGCGCACCGATTCGAAGACCTTCGCCGATACGGTGGAAGCGCGGCGCAACCGCGTGGATGATTTCTACAAGCGCCCGGCCGGGCATATCGACCTGTGCAATATTCCGGTGCCGGTGCGGTAGCGCCGGGCCATGCCCGGCGGAACGTCAAATGCGGCCGCTGCGCTCGCCGGGCACGGCCCGGCGCTACCGCCCTCAGCCCTTCTGGCTGACGGCCACGCTGCCGAGGATCAGGCCGCCGGCAATCAGCATCTGCAGGGTCACCGGCTCGCCGAGGAACAGCCACGCGAACGCCGCGCCGAACAGCGGGATCAGATAGGTCACCGTCGACGCGCGCGAGGGGCCGATGCGGCCGATCAGGCGGTAGAACATCAGGAACGCCAGGCCGGTGCAGGCCACGCCCAGCGCGATCGCTGCGCCCCAGGCCTTGCCCGGGATAGCCCCCTGCGGCCAGTGGGTCACTGCCATCGGCAGCATCCACAACGAGGCGCAGCCCAGCGTCGCCGCCGCTGCAGCGGCCGACGGCAGGCCGGTCATGTGCCGCTTCACCAGGTTCACGCCCAGCCCGTACAGCAGCGAGGCGGCAGCACCGGCCAGCACGGCCATGCCGATGCTCAGGCCCGACACCTTGGCCGTGGCCAGCACCACCACGCCGGCAAAGCCGACCAGCAGGGCACTCGCGCGGCGCACGCCGATCTTCTCGCCAAAGAACAGGAAGGCGATCAGCGCAGCAAACAGCACGGTCATCGCATTGCAGATCGCGCCGATGGCCGCCGGTGCCTGCTCGGCCGAATAGGCGAACAGCACGAACGGCAGCGCCGAGTTGATCAGGCCGATCGGGGCCAGCCACAACCAGCGTCGCGGCGGGAACTGGGCACGCGCGCGCCACAGGAACGGCATCAGCACCAGCGCGCCCAGCACCAGACGGACTTCGACCAGCGCGAACGGGCCAAACGAAGGCACCGCCACGCGCATGAACAGGAACGAGCAGCCCCAGATCGCGCCCAGCAGGGTCAATTCCAAGGGGGTTCGCCAATCGCGTTCTGCCACCTGCGGTACCGCGTTCATGCCCTGCCTCCGTCCTGCGCCTGCGCTGTGTCTGGGCCAACAGGATCATCCGCAGACGCCTGCCGCACAAGCGCGTAGTATCGCTGCCAGCCACAAATATGGTTTGAGGCTGGACATGCAGCTACGCCCTTCCCTGCTCCCCGCGCTGGCCGTGTTCGCGGTGGCCGCGCGCCACCAGAACTTCGCCCAGGCCGCACTGGAGCTGCACCTGACCGCCAGCGCGGTCAGCCACCACGTGCGCCGCCTGGAAGAGGTGCTGGAGGTGCGCCTGTTCCTGCGCCACGCGCGCGGCGTGCGCCTGACCGCCGAGGGCCGGCAGCTGGCCGACGCCGCCAGCGCCGCGTTCACCGATGTCGCCGCCGTGGCCCACCACCTGCAGCCGGATGCCGACAGCGTGCCGCTGCGCATCGCCACCCTGCGCTCGCTGTCCTACTGCTGGCTGCTGCCACGCCTGCCGCGCTTCACCCAGGCCCATCCGCACATCCGCATCGAACTGCACACCGGCAGCGGCCTGGACCGCTACGACGAGAACGGGCCGGAGGTGGGCATCCGCTACGGCCTGGGCCAGTGGCCCGGCCTGCATGCGCAGCACCTGATGGACGACAGCCTGTTCCCGGTGGCCTCGCCGGCGCTGCCCGGCGTAGAGGCGCTGCAGGACCAGGCGCGCATCGCCGAGCTGCCGCTGCTGACCGATCTCTCGCCGCAGGGCTGGCGCGACTGGTTCCGCCATGCCGGCGTGCGGCCGCCCTCGCCCTTGCCGCCGATGCATACCTTCGCCGACAGCACCGATGCGATGCGCGCGGCGGTGTACGGCATGGGCGCGGTGCTGGCGCGCACCCACGTCGCCCAGCCCTACCTGCAGCGCTATGAAGTGGTGCGTCTGCCTGGCCCGGCACTGAAGGCGCGCTATGCCTACTACGTGGTGCATGCCGAGGCGCAGCCGCCCAGCCCGGCCGCGCGGTTGTTCATCGATTGGCTGCTGACCCAGGCGCAGGACGAACGCACGCCCATTCCGGCCCTGCCCGACAGCCTGCTCGGCCGCCCGCCCACGGCCGGCTGACTGCACCCTCACCCGGTCTTTGCCCGCCGCTGGCTAGGCTGCAGGCAACCCCACACCGTGTACCTGCCATGGCAATGCTGCGACTGCGCATCACCGGAACCGAAGACGACGCCCGCGCCATCAGCGATCTGCTGCTGGGCCTGGACGGCATCGAACATGTCGAGGAAACCGACGACCTGATGCCGCACATGGACGACGACGATTCCAGCTCGGCCGGGCTGTCCGATGACATCGGCCCGGGCATCCACGAACTGGAAGTGGAAGTCGGCAACGAAAGCACCGCGCAGAAGGTGCGCGATGCGGTGCAGGAGCTGGCGTTGGAGCTGGATGTGTTCGTCGAATACGAGACCGACGAAGGCTGAAAGCTCGCCGGACATGGCCCGGCGCTACCACTGCACTGAGATTCGCCGGGCATGGCCCGGCGTTACC